>JALUKJ010000225.1 GCA_027056615.1 Campylobacteraceae bacterium
AAAAAGAACATTAACACCATAAAAAATGTTTAAAATTTTATTTTCATAATTTTTATTAATCTTTTTAGGAATAATTAATATCCATTTCATTATCTACCCATTATAATACATCTAAACTTAGAACTTGGAATATAATTATGCAAATCAATAGACTACACTCGCTTACGCTATCCCTACTACTTTTATCTGCATGTAGTAGTAAAATACAGAAGGTTGAACCACAAATAGATACCAATCTAACTATAATCGGAATAGAACAAAATAATGATATTAGCTCTGAAACTATAGAACTCAATGGAGATTTTGCAGGGAATTATAAATTAATTGATTTTATAGAACGTATGAACAACGAATATCAATTTGATAGAGAATATCTTTACAAACTCTTCTCTAATGCTCAGGATATCAATCAAATTGTTGAACCATGTACAACACGAGACAAAAATGGACAATGTATTATTGAAATCAAGCCTCAAGGTAAATGGGATAGATATAGAGGTATGTTTATCTATGAAAGAAATATTGAACGGGGTGTAGCATTTTGGGATGAACATGAAGATACATTAAATAGAGCATATCAAGTTTATGGTGTACCTCCTGAATTTATCATAGGTATTTTAGGTGTTGAGACAGCTTATGGTGTTAACTTTGGAAAGAAAAAAGTTATTGATGTTTTAACCTCTAAAGCGATGCTGGGTGACCGTCGCGAAGATTTTTACACAGGTCAACTTGAAAAATATCTTCTTATGACACGTCAATCAAACCTTGACCCTGCAATACTGATGGGTTCCAATGCAGGAGCTATGGGTTATGGTCAATTTATTGCTAGTTCTTACCTAAGATTTGCCCTTGATTTTAATGAAGATGGAGTTACTGATTTATGGAATGAAGATGATGCTATTGGTTCTATTGCTAACTATTTTTCTCAGAATGGTTGGGATAGAAATATTAAACAAGTAGCTGTACGAGCAAAATATAAAGGAAACCGTTTTAATAAATTAGAGACAGGTTATAAAACAAAATATTCACAATCTAAACTAAGAAAAAAATATCATATTGTTCCTCGTCAAAAGCTAGACTATAGAGGTCCTGTTTCACTAATTAAACTTCCAAAATATAGTTATGATGAACTCTGGCTAGGTACACATAACTTTAGAGTTATTACAACATACAACCATAGTACTTTTTATGGAATGGCTGTTTTTCAACTTGGAGAAGCTGTTAAAAACAGAAGATATGGAAAATAGAAAAGAAGAGAATTAAAACTCCTCTTTTAATTTTGCACTCTCAACAATAGAGATAACAAGGGTGTAAATATTTGCAATAATTGCACCTACCACAAGCCCCACCATTAAATCGTGATGACTCTCAATATTTCCAAACTCAAAAATAATGAACGCAGGAATTAAGTGTAAATCAGCTACTAAAGAACCTGCTAAAAGTTCAGCTGCTAGAAGATTTCTTACACCTAATTTCAAAATACTAGAAATAAAGTTAATACTTGCTGCTGCAAAAATAGCT
Organism: Campylobacteraceae bacterium; assembly: GCA_027056615.1. Classification (GTDB taxonomy): domain Bacteria; phylum Campylobacterota; class Campylobacteria; order Campylobacterales; family Sulfurovaceae; genus UBA1140. The sequence continues at coordinate 1,522 of JALUKJ010000225.1, forward strand.
GCACCAGAGTGTTCAAAAATGAATGCTACTGAAGTGGTTAAGCTCATTAGGGCAAAAAATATATAGAAAACCTTGCCCTAATTCATCACATGGTTCCATGTTCATACATGGCACGCATCTTCTCTTTCTCTTTCTCTCGTTTTGCTTTTTTCGCTTCATTTGCTCTAAACTCTTCAATAGAAAAGTTTAACCACATTAAGATTGGTGAAGCAACAAAAATAGAGGAGTAAGTACCCACAACTACACCAACCAAAAGTGTAAAGGAGAAACCTTTAAGTGCCTCTCCACCAAATAGGTAAAGAGTTAATACAACAAAAAATGTGGTAAGAGAAGTCAAAGTTGTACGTGAAAGAGTACGTGTAACTGACTCATCAATAACATCACCTAAGTTAGTAGATTTAATTGTTCTAATTCCATCTCTAATACGGTCAAAGACAATCACAGTATCGTTTAGAGAGTACCCCAAAATAGTCAAAATAGCAGCTAAAATAGGTAAGTTGACATCTATTTGAGTCAATGCTAAAGCTCCTGTAGCAATAGTAACATCGTGAATAAGTGCCATAACAGAAGCTAGAGCAAAACGCCACTCAAATCGAAAAGAGATATAGATTAAGATTCCAATAATAGAGAGTACCATTGCCATAAGACCTTGTGTACGGAGTTCATCTCCAACAGCAGGTCCTACCATATCGACACCTCTAACTTTAAATTTACCTGTACCATCTAAAATTTTTCTCATCTTATCACTAACATCAGAATCAACACTCTTTGTAGTGCTTTTAGTACGAATAGCAATCTCACTATCTGAACCAAAGAAAGTAACTGTTGCCCCCTCATACGATTTAACCTTTGAGAGTGCTTCTCGTACTTTATGAATAGGAGCTTTACCCTCATATTTTACTTGAACAATAGTACCACCTGCAAAGTCAATACCATAGTTAAGACCTTTAGTTGCAATAAGTACAATAGAAGCAATAATCATTAAAATAGAGAAAGTTCCTACTTTTTTTGCATTGCTCATAAAGCCTATAATGGGCTGGTTATGTTTAAATACTTCCATTATTTAGCTCCTTTGTTTTGTTTAATACCAAACCAATAGTTTAGTCTGTTCTTATCTATCTTAGGAAGCAACCACTGGTAGATTCCATGTGTACCTAAAATTGCTGTTAACATTGAAGCTAAAATACCAATACTCATGGTTAATGCAAACCCTTTAATAGGTCCTGTTCCATAAGCGAAAAGTACCACAGAGGCAATAAGTGTTGTAACATTTGCATCCCAAATAGCAGTAAAGGCATTATTATACCCCTGTTCAATCGCTTTAGTAATGGAACTTCCTTCATGAAGTAGCTCTCTAATACGCTCATTGATAATAACGTTTGCATCAACAGCCATACCAACAGTAAGTACAATCCCTGCCATACCTGGAAGAGTCAATGTTGCACCTGCAAGTGACATAATGGCTAAGAGTAAAAAGAGGTTAGCCACCAACGCTACATTGGCAATTACCCCTGCCATTCCATAATAGAGTACCATAAAGATAATTACCAAAACAAAACCAACTACTAAAGCAATAGAAGAGGCTTTAATATTGTCTGCCCCAAGGCTAGGTCCTACACTTCGTTTCTCTTCCACTTGGACAGGAGCAAGTAATGAACCTGAACGAAGAGCAATAGCAACATCATTTGCCTCTTGTGGGGTAAAGTTACCTGTAATTTGAACTCGACCACCACCAATACGCTGAACAATATTTGGAGCAGTATAGACCTCATCATCTAAAACAACAGCCATACGTTTACCAACTGATTTTCCTGTAAAGTCACCAAAAATCTTTGAGCCTTGACTATCTAAAGTAAAGTTTACAAGAGGTCGATTTGTTTTTCTCTCATATCCTACTTTGGCATCAGTTAACATAGAACCATCTAAAATAGGAATCGAGGAGAGAAGATACTTTTTATCTTTTTCTGAGACATCAGGTAAGATAATATCTCCAAAACTTTTCGCTTCAGCTTGTGTCATACTATAGACTCTATTGGCTCTATCTTCATCAACTGCCATCATCTGTAGGTGAGCTGCTTTAGCAATTAAAGCTCTAATACGTTGCTCCTCTTGGGCTGTTTTAACACCTGGTATCTCCACCAAGATTTTATCTTCACCCTGTTTTGCAACGGTTGGTTCTGCAAGTCCAAACATATTTAGACGGGTTCTAATAGTATCAACAGCTTGGTCAATGGCATGTTTCTCAGTCTCCTTTGCCATCTTTTGGCTAAGTGAGAGAGCATAATGACTCCCCTTTTTTGTTAAAATAATATCTTTAAAATCTTTAGCTAGAAGTTTGTCAACTTTTGGAATATCATCTTCATCTAAGACTTCAAACGAAACCAAATCATTATCAATTTTCAAATCATCAAAAACAATATCATCATTTTCAAGAACGTACTTTACACTTGTTCCAATAGATTTTAGTTTTGACTCTAATGCCACCTCTGTTTTGACAGAGAGTAACATGTGTAACCCACCTTGAAGGTCAAGCCCCAAGGTAATCTTTTTGCCACTATCACTCTGCGTTAAGCTTGGAATGGAAAAAACTACTCCAAAAATAAATGCAAAAGCAAAAATGACAACTCTATAATTTAAAGTTCCCATCGCTTACGCTTCTACCTTTCTATTGACAAATGCTTTGTCAAGTTTAACAATTGATGTATCGTTCAGTTTGATTTTGATAAAATCCTCTTCAACTTTTACAACTTCTGCAAAAAGTCCACCTGTGGTAACGATTTTATCACCCTTTTTAAGGGCTTCAAGCATGGCTTGATGCTCTTTTTGTTGCTTCTGCTGAGGTCGAATAATTAGAAAGTAAAAAATACCAAATAAAAAGATAAGTGGCAGAAATTGTCCTATTGATTGCATAAAGGAATCCTTTTGAGTTTATATAATAAAAAATTTAAAGCGTATTTTACCACTAACAAGATAACACGAGGCTTTTTAGTTGCCTTACTTAGTTCAGGAGCAATGTACCTAGATTGGTTTGGATTTGTTAATCCACTTGTTAATACTATTTTAGGGATTTTGACATTTTATTTGCTACTACAAGCTGATAGAAAAATTTGGTTTTGGTCTGGCTTTTTTATAGGTATTTTATGGTTTTGGTGGATTTCAATAAGTTTTAAAAGTTATGGTTTTGCATGGGCGACTCCTATTGGTATACTTATTACAGCCACTATTTATGGGGTTATCTTTTTATTTTTAGCTTCTGTTGCAGATTATGCAAGTAAATTAGCGAGGCTAAAGCCATCGGTTCCAAATATTCCATCTTCATTTTCGGAATCAGAGGCTTCAGCCCCGAACAAAATGTTGCTAACTCTTATAGTAAAAGCAATAGCTCTACTTCTATTATCATATATTCACCCTTTAGGTTTTGATTGGTTTAAACCTGAACTCATTTTTACCAATAGCTATATTAGTATTGAAAAATGGCAATTTGCTTTAGTTTTAGCCTCTATTGTTTTAACGCTTTACAAAAAACAACTTCTCTATCTTCTTCTTATTTTAGGAGCATACCCTTACACTTCACATTTTCATAAAGAAGAAGCAGTTGACCCAACTATTGAGGTAACTAACTTTCATATAAATGTTATTGATAAATGGAAGCCAGAACTACAACAAAAGCATATTAACTCTGTCTTTAGTAGCATTGATAAAGCAATAAAAGATAAAAAATCTATAGTCATCTTACCTGAATCTATCTTTGCACTCTTTTTAAATCGACAACCTGTTTTGATGGAAGGACTACAGCAACGTTCTTATAAGATTGATATTGTTTTAGGTGCGTTATATCTTGATGGTAAAGTACCTAGAAACTCTACTTATATTTTTAGTAAAGGTGACTATAAAGTAGCCAATAAAGTTGTTCTTGTTCCATTTGGAGAGGCAAACCCTCTGCCAAAATTTATGAGTTCATGGATTAATGAGCTATTTTTTGATGGAGCGCCTGATTATGTTGCAGACAAAGAGCCTACTGATTACACACTACATGGAAAAACTTATAGAAATGCCATCTGTTATGAAGCCTGTTCAGAAACTCTCTATAAAGGTAGCCCTAAAAATATGATTGTTATCTCCAATGATGGTTGGGTTGTTCCTTCTATTGAACCTACCCAACAGAAAATACTACTTCAATATTATTCTAAAAAATATGGAACAACTATATATCACTCTATTAATATGTCTAAATCATATATTATTCAAAATGGAAAAGTTGTTAAATGAATATTAAAAAGTTTTTTATAGCCCCAATTAATGGCTACCAATATATCTCAAAAATGTTACCTGCCTCATGTCGCTACTACCCTACCTGTTCAGAGTATGCAAAGTGGCAATTTGAAACCAATAGAGTTGATAAAGCTTTAATGCAAAGTACACTTAGAATCTTACGCTGTAATCAACTTTTTGCAGGGGGGATTGATTATCCTGTTGTAAAAGTTGAGCCTCCAAAAGTTTTACAAAAGTGTAACCATGATTTTCAAGTTAAATATTGGTTTTTTCCTAAAGAGAGTGGGAAATATTATGTAATAAAAGACCATTTGAGTAATTGAATTACACGATTTATTCACGATTAATATTAGTTGTGGCAGAATGTCTAAAATATTACTTATTTGCTCGTTCCCAACGAGGACGTAAATGCCATTGAATTAAGCCCAAATCCTGTAGGTTCGATTTTATCGAACAAAAAATTGAAGCCTATAAAACAATCCGTTCGATGAAATCGAACCTACAGTTTTTGAATATTTATTCCTTAATTCATTGGCATTGACGAGGACATTGGGAACGAGAAAAGATATTACTTCTAAGGACAAAAATGTCAATTACGTTAGACTCTCCTCTGGACATGCACCTTCATCTACGAGATGAGAACATGCTTTCAACCGTTGCACCTCTCTCTGCCAAAACCTTTTCAGGTGCAATTATTATGCCAAATTTAGTTCCTCCTATATCAACTAAAGATGAACTACTTGCTTATAAATCTCGTATTTTAGAAGCTACAAAAGGTCATACTTTTAAACCCTATATGACCCTCTTTTTTAAACCTACATATACTAAAGAGTTCTTAGAGAGTGTTAGAGATGAATTAACAGCTATTAAACTCTACCCTGCTGGAATTACTACCAATTCAGAAGGAGGTGTAGCAGGATTTGATGTGGAGGAGTTACGCCCTACTCTTACAGCTATGTCTGAGTTAGATATTCCTCTTTGTGTGCATGGTGAGACCAATGGATTTGTAATGGATAGAGAGGCTGAATTTGTCTCTATCTATGAGATGTTAGCAACTAACTTTCCTAAACTAAAAATTATTATGGAGCATATTACAACTAAAGAGAGTGTTGAAGCTCTTGACAAATTTGAAAACCTCTATGCAACTATTACACTACACCATCTACTTATTACTCTTGATGATGTAGCAGGTGGTATGTTACAACCTCATCTCTTTTGTAAACCAATTGCTAAACGTCCCCAAGATAGAGAGGCGTTACGAAGAGTTGCATTTAAGGCTCATCCTAAAGTGATGTTTGGTTCTGACTCTGCACCACACCCACAACATGCTAAAGAGTCTTGTGGTTGTGCAGCAGGTGTCTTTACTGCACCTATAGCTATTCAAGTTTTGACAGAGCTTTTTACACAATATTCAACTATTGAAAATCTACAAGCTTTTCTTTCAGGAAATGCACAAAATATATATAGTAACATAGAAATTCCTAAGAAAACAATTGTCTTAGAGAAGGAAGCATTTTTAGTTCCTAATAAGTATGGAGATGTTGTTCCCATATATGCAGGGGAAACAATTAAGTATAGTATCATAGAGAGAAAAGAGATTTAATAAATGGATAACATAAAAACCCTTATTCAAGGTCATGAAGAGTTTCAATCGGTAAAATTTGCTAAAAATGAAGAACGTTTTAAAACGTTAGTTGAAAAGGGTCAAAGCCCTAAAGCACTATTTATTGGATGTAGTGACTCACGTGTAATGCCAGCACTCATTACAAATTCAGAAGCAGGTGACCTCTTTATTATACGAAATATTGGTAATTTTGTTGCACCTTTTAATCCAAATGTTGATTACCATGCAACAGCTTCTGCTATTGAGTATGCTGTCTCTGTCTTAAAGGTTTCAGATATTATTGTCTGTGGTCACTCTGAATGTGGTGCTATTGCTTCACTTTTTAAAGATATTGAACCCACAGAAGAAAACCTACACACAATTAAATGGTTAGAGTTAGGAGAGAGTGCAAAACGTTCTGCTCAACTATTGCCAAAAGGAGTATCTAAAAAAGAGATTTTAGATTATACTGAACGTATCTCTGTTATTTTTCAATTAGAGAATCTACTTACATACCCTGCTGTAAAACGACGTGTAGCAGATGGTTCTCTCTTTTTACATGGTTGGCACTATAACATTAAAAATGGTAAGATTGAATACTATGATGAAAAGGCTTATGAGTTTAAAGAATTAACTGAAAAAATTATACAAAAAAGTTAAAAAACAGGAGATAGAACATGATAGCAAATAATATTGAAGAACTAGTTGGCAATACTCCTTTGGTAAAACTAAATCATCTCTCAGAACTCTCTGGAGCTACTATTTTGGGAAAATGTGAATTTATGAACCCAACCTCATCTGTTAAAGATAGAATTGCAATGAATATGATTAATGAAGCTCTTGCTTCAGGTAAGATTACTAAAAAGTCAACCATAATTGAGCCGACATCAGGAAATACAGGAGTTGGTCTAGCTGCTATTTGTGCTTCTAAATCTCTTAAACTTATTCTTACTATGCCAGAGTCAATGAGTATTGAACGTCGTAAACTTTTAATCCATTTAGGAGCCAAAATTGTTCTGACTCCTGCTTCTAAGGGAATGGGGGGTGCTATCTCAAGAGCTACAGCATTAGCCAAAGAGTTAAATGGTTATGTTCTTCAACAATTTAACAATCCAAGTAATCCAGAAATTCATCGAAAAACAACTGCTATAGAGATTTTAAAAGATACAAATAATCAACTTGACTACTTTGTAGCATCTGTAGGAACTGGTGGAACACTTACAGGAACATCTGAAGTACTTAAAGAGCATCTTTCTTGGCTAAAAGCTATTGCTGTTGAGCCAAGCAACTCTCCTGTTTTATCAGGAGGAAATGGTGGTCCACATAAGATTCAAGGTATTGGAGCTGGTTTTATTCCTGAAATTTTAAATACCTCTATTTATGATGAAGTAATACAAATTAATGATGAACAAGCTATTAAATTTGCTAAAGATGTTGCCCTTGACGAGGGTCTTTTAGTAGGAATTTCAGCAGGAGCCAATATTGCAGCTACTTTTGAAATTGCTTCTCGTCCTGAAAATAGAGGTAAAACTTTTGTTACAATACTTTGTGATACAGCTGAACGCTACCTCTCTACTGAGCTATTTTAAATGTGAAAGAGCTTTTTGAAACCATTAAGATTGAAAATGGTAAAATCTTTAATCTTAAATGGCACAATCAACGACTCAATCGAAGTCGTTTAGAGCTTTTTTCTATCTATAAACCCATAAATTTAATAGACTATATTTATGCTCCTCCTCAAGGACTCTATCGTTGTCGAGTAGTTTATGATGTAGAGGTTAAATCAGTACAATATATACCATACACTCCTAAAACTTTAAATAGTTTCAAAATTATACAAAGCAACTTAGAATATAACTATAAATTTAATGACCGTTCAGAATTAAATAGACTTATTCAAGAAGAGTATGATGAGATTATTATTGAAAAAGATAGCCTCTTAACAGATACATCTATTGCCAATATCGCTTTTTATAATGGTAAAGATTGGATAACTCCTGAAAAACCTCTATTAAGAGGAACAACTAGAGAGAGACTCTTAAGTAAAGGTTTTTTAAAATTAGAAAATATTAAAAAAGAAGATATTAAAAACTATTCATACTTTGCTTTAATGAACGCTATGATAGGATTCCAAATACAAAACTCTATTAATATTAAACTATAAAAGGGAAACAAATCAATATGCCTCTGGAAACGCTAGAAACCTCTAAATACAAAGAGCTAATACAAAATCATATTTTAGCTACTATTGAATATCTATTCGATGAAAATCAAGAATTTGGTGTTGCTTGTGAAATTTCAACTGTAAGCTTTTCTCCAAATCTTCCAAATGACCTACATGAGTCACTACCTGAAATTACACTTTTTATGTTAGCAAACTACTCATTTGAAACTGCCTCTGTTGACCAATATTACCTCTCATTTGAAGCTGGTTTTGGACCTGACAACTTTGGAGCATTGGTACAGATTCCACTACTTGCAATAAAACAACTCTTTGTAGACGAATACCCTATTTTACTTAATGTTACATCATCAAATGAGATTAAAGAAGAGAAAAAAGAGGAGGTTGACTCAATGTCTGTACTACTTAACAATCCAGAAAATGCAAAACTCTTAAAGAAGAAAAGAATCTAAATAATATTGTTACTCGTTTACTCATTCCAAATATTCAAAAACTGTAGGTTCGATTTCATCGAACGGATTGTTTTATGGGCTTCAATTTTTTGTTCGATAAAATCGAACCTACAGGATTTGGGCCTAA
>JALUKJ010000226.1 GCA_027056615.1 Campylobacteraceae bacterium
GAATATATTCAGTTTAACTTTTAAAAAAATATTAAGTTTATTGATTAATATTAATTTAATATTAAAGCTATTTAATCTATAATTGTTGTAGGCTTAAGAATTAATAAAGGTTATTAGAAAATATTTAATGAATATAATAAGGATATATTATGAAACTACGAGAGGTTGCAGAAGTTGTTAGAGGAGCTTATCTTTTAGAAGGTAAAGCGAATGAAAATAAGAGAAAATATCAAGAGTTGAGCATGATTTCATTAGAACCGATTTCATTTTTAGATGAACGAAAAGTTATTAGTGTTAACTCTAGTACAGAAGTGTCTAGTAAACAGTTGACGAAAGCAGGGGATATTGTTGTTAGTCTCTATTTTCCAATGATTGCATGTTATGTAGAGAAAGGTCAAGAGGGGTATGTTGTTCCTCACTATATGGCAATTATTCGTATGAAGTCTTATGTAAAGTTAGATAGTCGTTTTATTGTTCATTTTATTAACTCAGCACGTGGAAGAAGAGCTTTACAAGAGGTTTCAAAAGGTTTGAGTTTGAGTCGTCCTACGTCACTTCCCTTAGTGGCGTTGAATGAAGTAGAGCTATTATCTGAAACAGATAGAGTAATAGATAGATTTTAAAAAAGAAAACTTTTTAAGTTTTCTTTTCGTTTTATACTTAGATTTTACTTTTAATGAAGTTTTCCATATCTTCAACAATTGGCTCTAAAGCACGTTCACCATTAATCACTTCTAGTAAGTTTTTCTCAGTGTAAAATGCTTGAATCTCTGCTAATGGGTCAGTATAAATCTTCATTCTATCAAAAAAGACTTCAATGCTATCATCACTTCGCTCTTCACCTGGTTTTGCATCAGCTGCTCGTCCTAAGATTCTCTCTTTTGCAACATCTTCACTTACACGAACTTCAATAGTTGACACCAACTCAATGTCATCTTCTTTTTCTAAAAGCTCATCTAATGCTGTCATTTGCTCTACTGAACGTGGGTAGCCATCTATTAATATATTATCTACAGGAGCATTTTTAATTGCAGAGATAATAGTGTCAATAATAATATTTAGAGGAACTAAAGCACCTTTAGAGATAAAGCTCTCAATAGTTTGACCAAGCTCACTTCCACTTGCTACCTCTTCACGAAGCATATCTCCTGTTGAGTAGTGAACGATGTTTTCGTTTTTTTCGGCAATTATACTTGCATCTGTTGTTTTACCTGAACCTGGGGCTCCTATGATAAGAAAGAGTTTTTTCATGTTTTTCCTTTGTTTTTTATGTATTGGCATCCGTTGCTCGTTCCCATCCGTCCTCGGTGGGAATGCATACGAGAGTTTCTATTCCATATTTTGGTGCGATGGCAATCGCACCCTACGCGTCCAATGCCAATGAATTAAGGAATTAAAACTTGGAATCCGTAGGTTCGATTTCATCGAACGTTAAAACCAAATACCAAAAATAAAATGATATTTATGGAAATTGAATTTTAATATCACGTTCGATGAAATCGAACCTACAAGATTTGAGCTTAATTCAATGGCATTGCCCTACGCGTCTATCTGTTTACGTACTCTTAGGCTAAGCTCAGTAAGCTGTTCTGGCTCAACTGGGCTTGGAGCTTTAGTTAATAGACATTGTGCTTTTTGTGTTTTAGGGAAGGCAATAACCTCTCTAATACTACTAGCACCTGTCATAAGCATAATAAGTCTGTCAAGACCTAAAGCAAAACCACCATGTGGAGGAGCTCCATATTTAAAGGCATCTAGCAAGAATCCAAACTTCTCTTCTGCCTCTTCATCCGAGATTCCCATAAGTTTAAAAATCTCTTTTTGTAAATCCTCTTTATGGATACGAATAGACCCACCACCAAGCTCTGTACCATTAAGAACAATATCGTAAGCTACTGATTTTAAATCTTCAATGTTATCATAAGTTATTTTACCATCGGCATCTAGTTGGGGCATAGTAAAGGCGTGGTGCATTGCTTTTGTTTTTCCATCTTCCACTTCAAACATTGGGAAGTTCATTACCCATAAGAACTCAAAAGTGTCTTTTGGAATAATCTCCATTATCTCTGCAAGGTAGATTCTAAATCGTCCCATATAGTCCCAAACAAGTTTTCTATTTCCTGCACCAAAGAAGACAGCATCACCAACTTCAAGTTCACATCTGTCGATAATAGCTTGAATATCTTCATCGGTAAAGAATTTAGTTAATGGTCCTTTTAGACCATCTTCTTTCATTTGAAAATAGCCAAGACCAGAAGCTCCAAACTTACGAACATAATCTTCAAAACCTTTCATTTGACGTTTTGAAAAAATCTCGTCACCTTTTGGTACTTTTAGAGCTTTAATTCTATTGGCTTTTGTATCTTTAGCAATATTTGAGAAAATCTCATTGTCACAACGTGCGAAGATGTCAATTACATCAACCATAGCAAGGTCATAACGCATGTCAGGCTTGTCTGAACCATACTTCTCCATAGCTTCCATATAGTCCATACGTCTAAACTTAGTTGGAATCTCAAAACCACACTTGTCAAAGATATTATGAATAAGTTTTTCAGCAACTTCAATCACATCTTCTTGGTTACAAAAAGACATCTCAACATCTATCTGTGTAAACTCAGGCTGTCTATCGGCTCTTAAATCTTCATCTCTAAAACATTTTGCAATTTGGAAGTAACGGTCAAAACCACCCACCATAAGAAGTTGTTTAAAGAGCTGTGGAGATTGAGGAAGAGCATAAAACTCACCACCATGAACACGACTTGGTACTAAGTAATCTCTTGCACCCTCTGGTGTAGATTTTGTAATAATAGGTGTTTCTACCTCTAAAAAATCTAACTCATCAAGGGTATTACGTGTGGCAATAGTTGCTTTTGAACGGAGTTTGAAAATGTCATAAGATTTTTGGGTTCTAAGCTCTAAATATCTATATTTTAGTTTAATCTCTTCATTAACTTTTTCATCATTTAGCTCAAATGGCATTGGAAGAGAACGGTTTTCTATAATTAGTTTATCAGCTACAATCTCAACTTTACCAGTTTTAAGTTTTGGATTTTCCAATCCTTCACCTCTAGCACGTACTCTACCTGTCACAATAAGAACAAATTGGTCTCTTACCTCTTCTGCTAGTCTATGAGCCTCTGCATTGTCAGCAGGGTCACAAACAACTTGTACTACTTCATCTTTATCTCTTAGGTCAATAAAGATTAACCCTCCATGGTCACGGCGACTAGATACCCAACCAGATACCGTTACTGTCTCTCCAATATTTATTTCAGTTACATCAGCACAATAATGTGTTCTCACTATGATTTCCTCTAATTTATATATATGAATATATAGTTTAAAATTTTTTGCGATTATATCTAATTGTTACATAGAAGTAGATGTAGGTTAGAGTTAGCTAAAATAGAAAATCAAATATTTTTTTTATAAAAGAATATTTAATTTTCTTTTTTTTCTTATTCTTTCTCTTTTTAGGCTCTAAGAGGTCAACATATTCGTTTGCCTCCTTAAGTTTTTTAGCTTCAAATTTAATCTGCATCTAAAATTCTCTCTATCTCATACATAGCATCTTGATTTTTGAGTCTAAATTTTACTTCGATTCGTCGAGAAGCATCTTTGTCTTCTATACCGTTATGTTTTATAACATCAAGATAGGAGCGACCACTTGCAACAAGTTTATCTTTTATATTATTCTTTTTAATATAGTCAAGTGTTAAGAGATAATTCATAACAGCAAAGGCACGTTGTTGAGAGAGTTTTAAGTTGTAAAGGTAAGAGCCATCACTATCGGTATGTCCCTCAATAATAATCTTATCTAAATGTTTAGCAATATTTTTATTGTTAATAAGTGCAGAAACATAGTCAATAAAGTTTGCTTTTAATTGAGCTTTTGCCCCATTTTTAAGCACAGCAGAACCTTTATCAAAGAGAATATTTGATGCTAGTCGAAGTGAACCACTCTTTTTATCAATATTAACTTTATTTCCAAGAGAGGCTTTGAGTTCAGCAATGACTTTGAGTTTTATACCTGTTAATGATTTAATTTTTGCTTTTTGAGCTTGAAGGGTAGTAAGTAACTCATCATATTTTGTTTGCTTATTATCAAGTGCTTGAAGTAGTTTTAAAAGTTTTTCATCACTTAGTTTTAACTTTTCATTATTTTTAGTAAGTGTGTTGGAGAGTAGAATAACCCTACCTTTATAATCCTCTAGCTCTTTTTGGCTACTACTAATGGTAGTGTTTTGTTCATTGAGTATATTTTCAAGTAATACAACATGATTGGAGTAGTCATCAATTTTTGTATTTTGAGCAAGTAGTAGTTGATTAAGTTTCTCTAATTCATTACTTTTGAGTTTTAAAGAATTTTGAGAGATGGTTAAGTCTTTATTTGTACTATCAAGAGCATCTTGTCGTTGTGCAAGTAGATTACGAAGTTTATTAATCTCATCCTTTTTCATCTGTAGCTCTTGTGTCATGGTTATAAGGTTATTTGATTGCTGGACAAGGGTGTCACTCTGTTCATTAAGTGTCTCATTTTGCTCATTTAAAATCGTCTCTTTTTGGTTCAAAGAGTTTTTAATAATAGTAGATTTGACTAAAATAGCACCAATAAGTAAAATAAAGACAAAAAGCAGACCAGCCATTAGGTCTGCATACGATATCCAAAAGTTAGTTTCATTTTTAGAGGCATTTGATTTAAACATCTTATCTGTTCGCTATTTGTTTAGAAAGGGTGTCGTGATACTCTGTAATAGTACGTTGCAAAATTTTGTTCTGTTCACTTGTACTGTAAGCAAAGTTTGCTAGTTTCATAACAATCTCTCCAACTTCATGGTCAATCTTATGGAATGTCATGTTAAGAGACTTTTCTAGTGTAGCATCAAACTTTTCTAAAGTATTGTTAAGTGTGGCTGTTGTTTGGGTAAACTCTTTAATGTTTTGTTCTATCTTTTGACTTGCACTCAATGCTGATTGTGATGTGTGAATTTGAGCAATTGTATCTTTTAACTCAGTAGAGACCATTTTCATGTGTTCTGTAATAGTTGTAAAATTTTTATTAGTCTCATTAATAATAGTTTGAAAGTTTTCAAGGTGCTTCTCATTAAGTGTTTGAATAAACTCTAAATTAAAAGTATCTTTAAGTGCTTCTATCATCTTTTGGTCACGCATTTCATGTTGCATATGTTCATGCCGTCTTAGTTCACTCTGGGACCAAATATAGCTCTCATAGACCTCATGAAGCTCATGTAGGTCACTATCTAGTTTAGAGAGACCTCGTTTTTCAAAAAAACTCCAAATAATAGATAGGTAGATACCATAAATAGAGGCGTAAAAAGCAGTACCAATTCCTGAAAGAAGTATAGAGATGTCACTGTCAAGTTCATTTGTATTTGAACTTGAAAAATCAGGCATAGATATAGCAATAGCTGTAAATGTTCCTAAAATACCAAGCATTGGAAAGAGAGATGGTGCTATGGAAGCATAGTTGTCATTTCTAAATGTTTTATAGTATTTTTCAAAAAAATCACTAATATTAATAGTTGATTTTGTTTCATTAAAAATGGTTAAAGAGTTCTCTTTAATATGTTTTTGTAGTGCTTTTTGTAAGCTTATATACTCTCTACGCATTTTACATATAACATAATTAGCATTATGTCGGATAAAAAAGAGATAGACTAAATATATAGTACTAATAATAACAAGAGAGTGCAGACTAACTTTAATTGGAAGAATATGAAGATAGCCTAGTAAGATAGTTGCAAAGAACAAAGTTCCGAAAAAAGCTAAAATAAGATAGTTAATAAAACAGGGAGCTGTTGAACTGTTTGTATTGGTCATTTTTTCTCCTTAGTAGAGTTGTTATCTTGTTCAATTTGAGAGCTATTTGTATCACTTTGTTGTTGTAGCACCTCTTTAACTAGATAGAAAAAGTTAGGGTGTAGGACATCAGCATAAGTTTTTACAATAGCTGTTTTATAAGTACTTTTTGTAATAATATTGGTCACTTCTCCTACAGGAATATTTGGAAGAAAAATATTATCCATACCTGAAGTTAAGACCTTATCACCTACTTTAACTGTAGACCATTTAGGAATAAAATTTACCTCTAAATTTTCAGCATCAATACCTTTTGCAATGCCAGGTGTTTTATCTTTTCCAATAAAAGTTGAAAATTGGCAAATAGGGTTAGATAGAAGAATTCCTTTTAGAGTTCCATTCTCCTTAATAGCAATACCTGCTGCAACATTTTTTTGAATAAGTCCATAAATTTTATCTTTACCTAGCTCATTACTTTTCGTGAGATATACTTGTGAAAAATCATTTAATTTTTTATAAGAGATGGTTTGAACACGTAGAATATTGTTATAGTTATTAAATTTTTTTTCATTGAATTGTGTTAGTTGATTAAGTTTAACAATGTTGATTTTCTGTTGATATAGATATTTACGTAGAAGAATATTCTCTTTTTTTAACTCTTTAATGGATTCTGCTTGTTTGAGGTATTTATCAGTTGAATCTTTGATGCTATTTGTAATTTCTAGATAGTACTCTTTTATAGGTAATGAAATAATGGCAAATTTATCTTGGAAAGTCTCCTCTTGTCGTAAGAGGAAAATACCAAATAAAATAAATAGTACAAATATTACTAATCGGCTAGTCTTCATAAACTGATTGTTGTAATATATCAATTTCTTCCAGTGCCTTTCCTGTACCTTTTGCAACAGCTAGTAGAGGGTCTTCAGCAACATATACAGGTAGTTTAATTATATTTGAGAGGTATTTGTCTAATCCTCTAATTAAAGCTCCACCCCCAGTAAGAACAATTCCATTTTCAACAATATCTCCAGCTAAGTCAGGAGGTGTCTGTTCAAGTACTGATTTAAGTGCTTCACCAATCTCTTTAATTGGTTCTTTCATTGCCTCTCTCATATGTTCAGAGTTAATCTCAATAGAGCTTAAAAGTCCAGCAACTTGGTCACGACCTTTAACTGTCATCACCAACTCTTCATCTAATTGAATAGCTGTACCCACTCTAATCTTTAACTCTTCAGCAACACGGTCTCCTATAAGAAGGTTAAAGTTTCTTTTCATATAATCAATGATAGATTTATCAAGCTTATCACCAGCTGTTCTAATAGATTTAGATAGAACTAGACCACCAAGAGAGATAACACCAATCTCAGTAGTACCACCACCAATATCAACAACTAGGTTACCATTTGGGTCTTTTACTGGAATACCTGAACCAATTGCTGCTGCCATAGGCTCTTCAATAAGGTGAACCTCTCTAGCCCCTGCTGACATAGCAGACTCTTTAACAGCTTTTCTCTCAACTTGTGTAAGACCAAAAGGAACACAGATGATTATCCTTGGAGAGAAGAGACCTTTTCTGTTGTGTACTTTTTCAATAAAGTATCGAATCATCATCTCTGTAACATTAAAGTCTGCAATAACTCCATCTCTCATTGGACGAATAGCTTTAATGTTACCAGGTGTTTTACCAACCATATCTTTTGCCTCTTGACCAACAGCTAAGATATGTTCTCGACCACGCTTATCATACTGAATTGCTACTACGGATGGCTCATTAATACTGATTCCTTTTCCTTTAACCAGTACTAATGTATTTGCTGTTCCTAAATCTATTGCTAAATCGTTTGAAAATACTCCCAAAAGTTTCTTAAACATTCTATTTCCCTTATGCTATTTTTGAATTTTTTATATATAGAGGTTTAACTCCATTGTTGATGACATCTTCTGTAACAATCACCTCATACCCTTCAAGTTCTGGTAACTCATACATGATATCTAATAGGGATTCTTCCATAATTGAACGTAAACCTCTAGCACCTGTTTTTCTCTTAATCGCTTTTTGTGCTACAGCTCTTAATGCAGAATCTTCAAATGTTAAGATAGCGTTGTCAATTTCAAATAGTTTTTGATACTGTTTGATAATTGAATTTTTAGGCTCAACCAAAATTCGTACCATATCTTCTAAAGTGATTGGTTCAAGTGTTGCTGTAACATGAAGCCGTCCAATAAGTTCTGGAATAATTCCAAACTGAACTAAATCATCAGACTCTATAAGATGCATAACATCTTCATTATCTTTGTTACTTCGTTTTTCTTGTCCAAAACCGAGTTGATTTGCACCTAAACGTCTCTGTATAATCTCTTCAACACCATTAAAAGCACCACCACAGATAAATAGTATGTTAGAGGTATCTATTTGTAAAAAGTCTTGATTTGGATGTTTACGTCCACCTTTTGGTGGAATATTTACAACCGAACCCTCTATAATTTTAAGAAGAGCTTGTTGTACCCCTTCACCTGAAACATCACGTGTAATTGAACGATTTTCACCCATACGGGCAATCTTATCCATTTCATCAATAAATATAATACCACGTTCAGCTTTTGCCACATCATCATCAGCTGCTTGAAGTAGCTTTGTTAAGATATTTTCAACATCTTCTCCTACATAACCAGCTTCAGTTAGGTTTGTTGCATCTGAAATTGCAATAGGTACATCTAAAAACTTAGCAATAGTTTGTGCTAAAAGAGTTTTACCTGAACCAGTAGGTCCAATTAGTAAGATATTAGACTTCTCAATATTGGTATTATTCTCTTGTTTGTTTTTAAAGATTCTTTTATAGTGGTTATATACAGCAACAGAGAGTGTTTTTTTAGCATTCTCTTGACCAATAACATAGTCATTTAATATTCTATGAATCTCTTTTGGAATAAGAAGGGTTGTTGGTTCAATATTATTAGAGCTACTCTCCTCCTCTCCAAATAGAATTTTATATGCAGAGGTAACACAGTTTGCACAGATATATGCATGGTTACCTGCAATAAATGGATTATTTTCGTTTTCAGTAGTATTACAAAAACTACACTCTTTTCTAGCCATTATTATTTTTCCTTATAAATGGAATACCACGTTTTGAATTCATGATAAACTCTACTAAATTTTTTACACTCTTTGAAGAGGTATCTTTCAATATTTCCTCTGCTGAGTCTTGAAGTGCTTGACCACTCTCAAATAGCTCTTTATAAGCTACTTTAAGTTCATTAATTTCATCTCTTTCTATATGCCGTCGAAGCCCTGTAAGGTTGAGTCCTCTTAAAGTAGCTCTATTCCCCTCTGCTAAACAGTATGGTGGAATATCTTGACTCAATGCAGAAGCACCTGCAATCATTGCAAAATCACCAATATGAACAAACTGATGAATAGGTGTTAGTCCACCAATTACAACATTGTTACCTAGTATAACATGTCCTGCTAAAGTTGCTCCATTAGCTAAGATACAGTTATCACCCATTATAACATCATGACCTAAATGCACATATCCCATTAATAGATTATTATTTCCAATTTTAGTAATGCTACCACCACCTTTGGTTCCTGGGTTAATTAGTGTAAATTCACGAATTTTATTATTGTCACCTATAATGAGTTCAACATCTTCACCACTGTATTTTAAATCTTGTGGAATTGAACCTACAACTGCATGAGAGAAGATATGATTGTTTTTTCCAATGGTTGTTTTTCCAGCAATAACAGCATGTGCATCGACAACACTATTGTCTCCAATAACTGTTTGAGAGGAGAGAGTTACAAATGGACCAATGGTTACATTTTCTCCAATAGTTGCACCCTCATCAATGATAGCTGTTGCATGTATATTTGACACAGATTCCCTTTTATATTTTATTATATAAATAATTATTTGTCGACTATCATAGCTTTTAGTTCAGCCTCTGCTACTAATTTCTCATCAACATAAGCTTTTGCATCAAGTTGCCAAATAGCTCCTCTATGTTTAATGACACTAAGTCTATAAATTAATTGGTCTCCTGGTGTTACAGGGGAGCGAAATTTTGCTTTATCAATACTCATAAAATAGACAACTTTTTCAGATGCTTCTTTTTGTTCTTCTTCGCTTGAACTTTGAAAAGCCAATACACCACCAGCTTGTGCCATACCTTCAATAATCATAACACCAGGATAGATTGGATGGTCAGGAAAGTGTCCTTGAAATACAGGTTCAGAGATTGAAACATTTTTGTATCCTTCAATACTTACCCCTTTTTCTAGTTTAGTCACACGGTCAAGGAGTAAAAATGGGTACCTGTGTGGTAAAAT
>JALUKJ010000227.1 GCA_027056615.1 Campylobacteraceae bacterium
TCATCATCAAAATAGTACATAGTAATAATTATTCCAAAAAACATTGATATTGTAGGCATAATTTATAATCCTTAAAAACGTATTCTATCAAATGATACAATCAAATAGATTAAATACCTATAAATCACTATTAACGTTTAAGGACTCCTCTCTTACTAACATGGAAGCTTTTTTCATCTGTACTTTCAACTTCTCTTTTTCCATAACATCACGATAGTGAAGAACAGCTTTACGTATAAGGTCACTTCTTGTTGTATTTAAAGAATTCACCATCTCATTAAGCATAGAGAAGAACTCATTATCTGATTTTAGGGTAATGGTGTGCATATTATCTCCTTGGTATTACTTTTATATTACCTTATTGTAGCTTCTAAATCTACTTTTGTCAAACTTCATAAATAAAAATCACATACACCAAAACATAAAGCAGGTCATACCCACTCACCACCAAAGCTATCCAATCTAAACTTCCAGAAATATAGAGAGCAAAAAACAAAGAAGAAGCCATAACACGACTAATGGAGGTCGCATAAGCCATTGCTTTTGACCACTCCTCTTTAAGCAGACCAAGCAGGTGCATTACCCCCACAGCAAACATAAAACCAAAAATAACCGACTGATACCCAACGGTGTACTCTACCCCTAAAAAGTGGTAGAGAAATGGAGCAAATAGAAGTAATATAATTCCCCCTAATCCATCAGAGAGAAATCCTCCAAGATGATAAAAGTCTAGCCTATTAAGCCTATCTATCTTAAAGAGTGAACTATAAAATTTGACTACAGCCAACAAAAAGAGTAACCCATAAAAAGAGCGTAAAACCCACATGGTTTGCATATCCATCTTAAGAAAACCTGCTTGACCTAACCCACTCCATGTTAACACTGAAGCCATTAGCGTTAAAAAGGAAGCCCACGCTATGACCATTTTATTGTTAATGCTAAAGTACTCTTTACCCACTGCAAAGCTCAAAAATGCCATCGAAAGCCCTACTGCCACATGAGCATGACCTACGACTAAATCGTTTCGATGAAAAATGGCTCGTAGCTCAGGAATAAAGAGAATGTTCCCCTCAATATCGGCAAACAAAAAAGCAACCATAGAGATAAACAAAAAGAGATTTTCTCTTATGCTTAACCCTGCGTCTTTAAACCAAAAGTAGAGCAGTGGCACATAGAAAAAGGTAAGCCACTGAAAAAACCACTCTTGATTGTAGGTAAGGTGGTCAATAAAAATTCGATACAACACCGAAACCACATAGAAGAATAAAGGCGTCACCCATAACCAATGAAATCGAGCCTTAAACTCACCCTTAGCATGGAGTTTAATCACCAAATAGTACAACACTACTAAGGTAAAGCTCATGCCTAACGTGTTGTCACCATGAGGTCCCATCATCATCTGCTCTACTTGACCATAGGTTGGGTTCATAAGCAATACCAACAAAAAAGGAGAGACAATGACCGAAGCAAGTGAGACCTTGACCCACAGAGGTTTTACTTCATAGTGGCGAATATATTTTAAGATACTCAACAGATAAAAAAGCCCTGAAAATGCCAAAAGAAAGTTAAGTGCATAGGGGTAATCATAAAAGACCAACCCTCGCTCATTGCCAAAGATAAGGGAAGTTATCATAAAGATTAAAAAGATATACCAAACAATAAAGTAGATATTGAGGTAGCGTACCCCCTCTTTGTCCTCTAGTCCATCTTTGTCAAAAAGGGCAAAAGGCAACATCGAAAGCATAAGTGGAGGAAACCCATAGAGCATTAAAGAGATGTGCAGACTCAAGGCATAGACAGGCGAAAAGAGTTCAGCCCCAACGCCTAAGAGATTAAGCGAATAGAAAAAGCCACAGCACAACGCCATCACAAAGAAGATAAAGGAGAATCTGAAATGAAAAGATATAGTCTCTTTTAGCATAGTTTCCCATCTTTCATCTCTAATACTCTATCCTCTTTTTCTATGAGTGACTTATCGTGGGTTACGACCAAAACGGTTGCGTCAATATTACGTAAAATATCAAAAATAATTTTTGAATTTTTAGAGTCAAGATTACCTGTTGGCTCATCAGCAAAGAGGTACTTTGGCTCATTGATAATGGCTCTTGCTATAGAAGCCCTTTGACGTTGACCACCTGAGAGCATAGAGGGGTAACGATTGGCTAAATTGTCAATGCCTAGATATTCTAACACCACTAAAATCTCCTCTTTTGATTTTTTTGTCACCATCTTAATATTTTCCATAATGGTTAAGTGAGCAATAAGATAGTGAAATTGAAAAATAAAGCCAATATATTGGTTTCTAAACTGGTCTACAGATGAGGTAGCAACATCACTATAGTAGATTTCTCCCTTATCTTGTTGGAGTAGACTTGACATAATGCTTAAAAGTGTTGTCTTTCCACTGCCACTCTCACCTGTTAGAATGGTAAATGAACCATCTTCTAAAGTTAGATTGATATTCTCTAACACCTTCTCCTCTCCATAATAGTGTGAAAGGTTACGAACTTCTATCATCTACTCTCCTTGACGAATTAAAATAATAGGGTCAACCCTAGAAGCCATGAGTGCAGGGATAAAAGCTCCCACCATTGACATCAAGAGTGAACCACCTAAAACTATAAGCCCAGGCTCTAAAGTAATCTCACCTGAAAGGTAGCCTTGAAACTTGTCGACACTTTGTAAAAACTCTAGCAAAAAGTAACTCAACCCATAAGCAATTACAAATGCCACTAAGGTTAATGCCATTACTTCAAGTACAACCTCTGTAATAATACGCATTTTAGAGATTCCCATTGCCCGTTTAATTCCAAACTCATACCGACGGTCATTAATAACAATACTCATAATGCTCACAATGGCTAAAAATCCCATAAAAAAGGAGATAGAGGCGATAACAAATCCTGAAATTTTAATAATTTTAAATTGGTTATAGTTGTCAATAAAGTTACTTGTTGACTTTACATCAATCTGACTACTCAACGCTTTAATCTGTTTAATCACCTTATTGGACTGCTCTAAATCTTTCAATGAGACCAATAGAAATGAAGAACTCTTATGAAACATCTTTGAGGCTGACACAATGGGAATAACCACCCCACCATTTTCAAAACCAATCTTACTTTTAAAAACTCCTGTAACAGTAAATTTTTGGTATCCCCTATAAAAACCAAGGCATCCCATTAAGTAAATATTTATCCAAAAAATAATACAGTTTCATAAAAAAGAAAAAAATGAAACGAGCAGACCTAGAA
>JALUKJ010000228.1 GCA_027056615.1 Campylobacteraceae bacterium
AGTAATAATACTTATTATTTCAGTAATGAGTATTATTTTTATTGGATGTGGAAGTAGCTCTAGTTCATCTAAAGAAAAGAAAATAATTAAAGCAGTTCCTCCATTGAAGGTTGCTACTTACACAATTAGTGGTCACTTAGAAGATGCAAACACAGGTACTCCATTAGAAGGTGTAAAAATTACAACTAATAGTAGTACAAGTGCAAAACTTAGTCATGATAAAACTACAGATGCCTTAGGGACAATAGTAATTACTTCTGATAAAAAAGATGTAAATATTAATGTAGTAGCAGTTAAAGAGGGTTATGTTGATACAGGTATTCAAGTACTTAGTACAGGAGAAGAGAATCAAGAATTTACTATTAAAATGGTAAAAATTGGTAATGAACCAACAGGTGTTAAAACTAAAGAGGAAAATATTACTACAGATGGAGATGGAATTGTAACTAAAGAGATTAAACTTACCTCAACAATAGACACATCAAAAGAAAAAGAGACTACATCTGTTATTATTCCTAGTGGAACTAAAATGACAACGAGTAAGGGTAAGCCAGTTATTGGAAAATTAAACATGCAAGTAACAAGTTATAGTCCTAGTGAAGTAAATTCTACAGAGGCATTTCCTGGAGGATTTGCAGTTATTGCAGATACAAGTGGTATAGAGGGTAATGGTACAAAAAATATTACTTTTGAAACAGCTGGATTTGTTTCAATTCAGATAAAAGATAAATCTGGGAAAAAAGTAAAAAGTTTTACTAACCCTATAAAAATAAAAATGCAATTAGATGAAAACTTTACAAATCCATCAACAGACAGTAAAATTGCAATTGGTGATACAGTTCCTGTATGGAGTTATGATGATGAGACAGCAAAATGGAAATTTGAACAAAATGGTACAGTTCAAGATATTAATACAAGTGATGGTCTTGTAGATGTAGTAGTAGAAGCAAAACACCTCTCCTACTGGAATTTAGATTGGCACTATTCAGCTGTATGTAACAACTTAACTTTAAATTTAATAGATAATAATACAAATCAACCTTCAACAGGTATTACGTATGGATTGAGAGCAAACTTTATTGGTTCACGTGGTTATTTATATCAAGGTAGAATATATGGAGATGGTTTTGCTAAACTTCGTAGAGTACCATTAAATAGAGAACTGAAATTGACAGCAACTATAGATGGGAAAAAAGTAGGAGAAAGAACAGTTAAATTAAGAAATAGTGATTGTGTTGGAAAATCACCAACAATTGATATGTATGTAACTCCTCCAAAAGTTGTTAAGCAAACTCTAACTATAACTGAAAGTTGTGCAGATGGTAGTAAATCTGCATTACTTAGAGGATTAAGAGTTTTTACTTATGCTAATAATAGATATGTAGGAACACAAGTAAGTAATATAGACGGAAAAATTTCAGAAAGTTTTTCAGAAGGCTCACGTACAAAATATCTTATCTATACAAAATATAATAAAAATCGTTGGAAAAATCCAACAAGTGGACGTTATGCACGTTATGGATATTTTGAACTAAATAGAGAAAATACAGATGATTTTACACATAATTTTGAATTATTAGATAAATACTGTATTCCAACTATTGTTACAGGTGGAGAAGGAGGAAATTAAAAATTACCTTCTTCCTCTATGACCTTAAATGGTCATAGAGAAAATTCTACCTTCTGGTTGACTTTTAGCTAACCTTAAATCAAATGCCATACAGACATTTCGTACAAACATTCGAGCATCTTCTTTAACAACTAATCTATTATCATAGATTTTAATTAAGTTATCCTCTTTCATCTCTTGGAGTCGTTCTAAAATCTCATCTATACTCTCTAGTTTCATTGAATCATCTTCCCATGAGGTCTCTAGATTACACATAATATTTAATATATGTTGTCTTACCACCAAATCTTCATCGGTTAAGATATGACCTCTAAATACAGGCAGTTTACCCTCATTGACTCGTGCAATATAGTCCTCCACCCTCTTTTCATTTTGAGCAAAAGCATACCATGAATCAGAAATAGAGGACATACCTAACCCAATCATAAGTTTGGTTTTTCCTGCTGTATAACCCATAAAGTTTCTGTGTAATCTCTTCTCTTCCATTGCTTTATGTAGTTTATCTGTAGGTAAAGAGAAGTGATCCATTCCTATCTCTTCATATCCTGCTTCAAAGAAAAGTTTTTTACCCAATTCATATAGTTCACGTTTATACTCATCTTTAGGTAAATCATTTTCATCAAAACCTCTCTGGCCTACTCCTTTAATCCAAGGTACATGGGCATAACTATAGTAAGCAATTCTATCAGGACGCTGTTTAACTGTCTGCTCAATAGTGTTAATAATGCTCTCTTTAGTTTGATGTGGCAAACCAAAGATAATATCATGAGAGATAGACTCATACCCAATCTCTCTTGACCAAGCATTGACTCTTTGCACATTTTCAAAAGGCTGAATTCGATTAATAGCACGTTGAACAATTGGGTCATAGTCTTGAATACCAAAGCTAGTACGCTTAAAACCTAAATCAAAAAGTGTTTGAAGTTGCTCTTTAGTGGTATCATTAGGGTGGGCTTCAAAAGAAAACTCATAAACTTCATGTCGTGTTGCTAACTCAAAAATACCATCTATCATTCGTTTTAAATTTGCAGAAGAGAAAAATGTTGGAGTTCCTCCACCTAAATGAATCTCACTAATAGATGGTTTTGAGTCTAAAACATCTACATATAGTCTCCACTCTTTAAGTACTGTATCTATATACTCATCTTCTACTGAGTGTCGTTTTGTAATATGTTTGTGACATGCACAAAAGGTACATAGATTCTCACAATAGGGCATATGAATATAAAGAGAGATTCCCTCCTCTTTATTACTCTCATTAAAAGCTCGTTGAACAGTTTCTAACCAAGCATTACTATCTAATACACCTTTATCCCAAAAAGGGACTGTTGGATAAGATGTATATCTAGGACCTTGAATATTATATTTTTGAATAAGGGCTGAATTGCTCAAATCTTGCATTATTTTCCTTGAATTTAATTTTAAAAAGCTTAGCTATTTTTAGGCTCTTGTAAATATAATATTCCATTGAACTTAAGGTTATATTATAATTATGATTATAGCCAAAGGATTTTGAAAAAAAATGATATTTATCAATATAAATAAAAGATTATGGTATAATTTTTTGATATAAGTTGTTACAATATTTTATACACTTATAATAATTTCATATAGACTTCAAATT
>JALUKJ010000229.1 GCA_027056615.1 Campylobacteraceae bacterium
GAGACAGCAGAACAAGAGATGGGTATGGAGTATAAACGATGTGTTGTTACTGTTCCTGCATACTTTAATGAGAACCAAAGAGATGCTACTACACAAGCTGTTAAACTAGCAGGATTAGAGGTTTTAAGAGTTATTAATGAACCAACAGCAGCAGCTATTAGTTATGGAGCGAACAGAGATGAGGATATGCTATATGCTGTATATGATTTAGGTGGTGGTACATTTGACATCTCTATTATTGAAAACTCTGAAGGGTTAATAGAAGTCCTTGCCACAAAAGGAGATAACCACTTAGGAGGAGATGATTTTGACAAAAAATTAGCCAATCTTATTTGGGAAAAGAGTGGTTTTGACATAGAGTTAACTAAAAAACTAGAGATTAAACTAAACCAACTAGCAGAGAAGACAAAAATAGCTCTATCAAATGAAGATAGTGTTCATATTGATGAGAAGTTTTTTGCAAAAAAAGATGGAGAGGCTCTACACTTAGAGGTAGATGTAGACAAAGAGGAGTTTGAAGCTTTAATTGAAGAGGATATAGATAGAACTATTGACCTACTACTAGAGACCATGGAGGAGTCAAACAACGACATAGATGACCTAGAGGCTATTATTTTAACAGGTGGTTCAAGTAGAATACCACTTATTACAAACAGAATTTTAGAGAGAACTGAAAAACTACCTATTTTAATAGAAGACCCAGACAAATCTGTCTCTATTGGTGCTATACTACAAGGGGCAATGATAGAAGGAGTCGATACCAACTCAATTTTAGTCGATATTACACCCTACTCTTTAGGAATCTCAACACTAAAAGATGAAATGAGTTTTGAGTTAATATTGTCTAAAATAATACTCAAAAACACACCTGTACCAACCTCTAAAACGTCAAGATATTATGCCATGGTTGAGTATCAAAGTAAGTTTCAAATAGATATTTATCAAGGAGAAGATGAAGAAGACCTTGAATCCAATGTTAAAATTGGAGAGATGCTTTTAACCATAGAAAATCCTGTTGAAAATGGAGCAATAGATGTTGACTTTAGACTCAATCAAGATGGAATGTTGTCCGTAGTAGGAAGAGAAATCCACACCAATGAGGTAGTACAAGGAGAGTTTAGAACTAAAGTAGCAAAATCAACCAAACACTCTAAAGTAAAAGAGATGGATATTTTAACCGAACACGATAAAATTATTGTAGAAAAGATAAATAAAATTTTAGAAAATGATACTATTTTAGATGAGGATAAAGAGGACTTAAAAGAGTTAAAAGAGAAATTTGTATCGGCTAAAGTAGAAGAAAAAGCCCCTATTGAAGAGGAGATAATAGACTCCATATTCTTTTTAGAAGAAGCATAATTATGGAGTTTAACTATAAATGCCCTGTATGCAGGGCAAATAATATTTTAACTGCCAACAATCTACACTGTAGAAGATGTAAGAGTGACCTTACATCTATCTATATCATTAGAAAGAAGAAAGTTTTTAGAGTACTTAAAAAAATTATTATTTCTTAAGTTTTGGATTATCCCTCTTTACTATCTTTTCTAGGGATAAATTTCCCACAACCTTTCTCTTTAGTTCCACCAAAACTTTTAACTTCTCTTGCTGTTCCATTCTCCCAAATAACTGTTCTTTGACACTCTGGAGACTTTACGCACACTTCGTTTTTACAACCTACATCTTCAGGTACTGACATTTTATATCCTTATAATTTTATTTGCAAGGATAATATCAAAAAAACTTTAATAAGAGCTAATTAAAAAATATATTTTCTATGCTATACTAGTACCGTTTACTTGGCGTAAACGGCAATGCCATTGAATTAAGCCCAAATCCTGTAGGTTCGATTTTATCGAACAAGAAATTGAAGCCCATAAAACAATCTGTTCGATGAAATCGAACCTACAGTTTTTGAATATTTATTCCTTAATTCATTGGCATTTGCGTAAACAGTACTAGAGAAAAAAGGAATTTTAATGTGCTTTATTATTTCCATAGTAACGCTTATCTTAGCTATACAGAATCTAATAGCTCAAAACTACCTTACAGGTTTTGTACAACTTACTATATCTATAGGTTTTATTCTTTTACTTATAAACAATATTAGACGTACACGATGTGAAAGAGATGGAACTTCTTGTAATGGCTGTTTGGTTACTAATTGGATAAGTTCTTTGTTTAAAAAGAAGAAGAAAAGTTGGTCGACAAAAGCCGACCAAGAAGTAAAAAGAGAGTAACGACTATCTTTTTGAAAACTGTGGAGAACGTCTTGCTTTTTTCTTACCTGGTTTTTTACGCTCAACAACACGTGAATCACGAGTCATAAGCCCCATTGGTTTAAGAATAGCTCTAAAAGACTCTTCATAAGCTACAAGTGCTTTAGTAATACCATGCTTAAGAGCATCTGCTTGAGCTGAATAACCACCACCAAGAGTAGAAGCCTTAATATCTACTGCTTCAAGTTGCTTAGTTGCTTCTAATGGAAGTCTAACTTTCATTTTAAGTGTCTCATGTCCACCTAACCACTCATCAAGAGTTTTGCCGTTGATAGTCATCTCACCTTTACCTGGAGTTAACCATACTTTAGCAATCGCTGCTTTTCTTTTACCTGTTGCATAAATAGTTGCCATGCTTATGCCTCCTTGTTAATTTGTGCTGTGTGAGGATGTTCGCTACCTACATACACTTTTAATTTTTTAATCATTGCTTTACCTAAAGTAGTTTTAGGAAGCATCCCTCTTACAGCTAAACGATAAAGTTTTTCTGTATGGTTATCTAACATATCATCAAGTTTTTTACTTTTAGTAGAACCAAAGTAACCTGAGTGAGTAAAGTACTCTTTTGTTGATAGCTTATTACCTGAAAATTTAGCTTTTTCAGCGTTAATAATGACAACATAATCACCACAATCAACATTTGGAGTAAATGATGGCTTATGTTTACCTCTTAAAAAAGTAGCTACGTCTGTCAAGATACGACCAAATGTTTTTCCCTCAGCGTCAATAAGAATCCAATCTCGTTGAACTTCATGAGGCTTCATTACAGATGTTAATTTCATGTAATTTCCTTATGTAAAATAGCCCCAATGGACTTTAGTGAGCGAATTATATCTTATTAAACTTAAAAATAATTTAAATTAAGTTAAATTTAAGTATTTGAATGTGATTTGTTGTTTTTAGACTTACTCTTTCTACATTTACATTTTTACT
>JALUKJ010000230.1 GCA_027056615.1 Campylobacteraceae bacterium
CTGTTACGACCCTTCATTACCTTACGGTATTTTGTTCTTTTAGGCATTAACATAACTATTCACCTCTCTTTTGACGTGGCTTACGACCACCTCTTTTTTCTTCTTTTGGCTCAGCTTGAATACCTTTTGCAAGAACTTCACCTTTGAAAATCCAAACTTTAATACCAATAATTCCATAAGTAGTCTGTGCTTCTGCAAAACCATAATCAATTTTAGCTCTAAGTGTATGAAGAGGAACACGACCTTCTAAGTACCACTCAGTTCTAGCCATCTCAGCACCACCAAGTCTACCTGAAACAGAAACTTTAATTCCTTTTGCTCCAGACTTTAATGCACCCTGAATAACTTTTTTCATTGCACGTCTAAAGGCAACACGACGTTCAAGTTGAGTTGCTACATTTTCAGCAGCCAATTGACCAGAAGCCTGAGCACGTTTTTCTTCTTTAATATTAATAGAGATATCTTTTTTAAACATTTTATTTAGTTTAGTTTTCAATTTCTCAATATCTGCACCTTTTTTACCAATGATAATTCCAGGACGTGCAGTAACAATAGTAACTCTTACTTTTTTAGCTGTTCTTTCAATGATAATACTTCCAACACCTGCATAGAAAAGCTCTTTTTTCAAATATTTTCTAAGTTTATAGTCTTCTGCAATAAAGTCTACTGTTCTCTCTTTTTTAGGAAACCATCTTGATTCCCAGTTTCTGTTGATTCCAAGTCTAAGACCTATAGGATTAACTTTTTGACCCATATTATGCCTCCTCTGCTTTTGCTACTTCTACCATGATGTGAGCTGTTGGCTTAAGGATTCTACTTGCAGTTCCTCTTGCTCTTGGTCTCCATCTTTTCATTGATGCTGCTTTATCTATTCTACAAGAGGTAATCACTACTTCTTCTGGTTCAAAATCACCATTGGCTACTGCTGAAGCAATAACTTTAGAGATAATTCTAGCTGCTTTGTTTGGCATAAATTCTAATGATGCAATTGCAAGTTCAGCGTTCATACCTTGAACTTCTCTAGCAATCATTCTTGCTTTATCAGGTGCTACACGTGTAAATTTTAATACTGCTTTACTCATAATTTACCCTTTTCTCTGAACAGAGCCTTTATGACCCTTAAATGTTCTTGTTGGTGCAAATTCACCTAATTTATAACCTACATGGTTCTCTGTAATAAATACAGGAATAAATTGTCTACCGTTGTGAACGTTGATTGTTAAACCAATGAACTCAGGGAAAATAACTGAGCGTCTTGACCAAGTTTTGATAGGTTTATGAGAACCCTCTTCTTTAGCCTTAAGAACTTTTTTCTTTAAATGGTCATCTATAAATGGACCTTTTTTAGTTGATCTTGCCATCTCTTACCCTTACTTCTTTCTCTTAGAGATAATTAATTTATCACTAGCTTTTTTCTTACGAGTTTTATAACCTTTAGTCGGCATACCCCATGGAGAAACAGGATGTCGTCCAGAGTTTGTTTTACCTTCACCACCACCATGTGGGTGGTCAATAGGGTTCATCGCAGACCCTCTAGTTTGTGGTCTAATACCTCTATGTCTTTGACGACCAGCTTTACCAAGAACAACGTTTGCCCAATCTTCGCTACCAACAGTACCAATAGTTGCTAAACACTCACCAAGTACATATCTCATCTCACCAGATGGAAGTCTTAATGAAACGTATTTACCATCTCTACCCATAATTTGAGCATAACCACCAGCTGAACGAGCAATTGAACCACCTTGACCAGGGTTCAGTTCAATGTTATGAACCAATGTTCCAACAGGAATTGCTCTAAGTTTCATTGCATTACCAGTTAAGATATCAAGACCAGACTCTGCTGACATGATTTTGTCTCCAACTTTCATACCTTTAGCTTGAAGAACATATCTTCTGTCACCATCTGTATATTTAACAAGACAGATTCTACAAGTTCTATATGGGTCATACTCAACAGTAGCTACTGTTCCTTCAACACCAAACTTATTTCGTTTAAAGTCAATAATTCTGTAAAGTTTTTTAGCACCTGCTTGTCTATGACGAGAAGTGATTCTACCATTTGAGTTTCTACCAGCTGAACGAGGAAGCTTTTTAAGAAGACTTCTTACACTTGCCTTTGCTGTAATATCACCACTGTCAAGATTCGTAATATAACGACGACCTGCAGAGGTTGGTTTATATGATTTAATTGCCATTTTTTCTTCCTTACACTGCTAAGCTGTCAATTTTTGCATCTTCTGGTAAGAAGACATAGAACTTTTTCAAGTCTGGTCTTTTACCTTCGATACCTTTAAATCTTTTAACTTTACCATTAACTCTCATTGAATTTACTCTCAATGGATTAATACCAAAGTACTCTTTGAAAACTGCTTTAAGACTGTTTTTAGTCATTCTAGGGCTAGTCTGAACAACAAGTACACCATCTTCTTGCATTGCAAGTGTTTTCTCTGTGTATAATATTGATTTAATATCTGTAATATCTGCCATCTTAGCTCTCTTTTGTTAATTTGTCCCAAACAGCTTTTTCAATTACCACTGAGTGATAAGCAGCTGCAAGGTATGCGTTAAGCTCATTTGCTTCAACTAAGTATGCATTTTGAAGGTTTCTAAATGCAAGGAATGTTTTGTCATCAATTAGTTCTTTAACAACCAATACATCTCTTTGACCAAGTTCATTAACAAATGCAGCAGCATCTTTAGTTTTACCTGACTCAATTGTAACGTTGTCAACAAGAAAAAGTTTCTCGTTAGTTGCTAATTCTGCTAGTGCAAAATTAAGGGCTAATTTCTTCTGCTTTTTGTTTACTTTTTGGTCATAGTTTCTGTTGTTTTGAGGACCAAAAGCAACACCACCACCAACAAAGATAGGTGAACGCACAGAACCTGCTCTTGCACGTCCTCCACCTTTTTGAGCCCAAGGCTTCTTACCACCACCACGAACCATTGAACGGTTTTTAGCTTGTGCAGTATTCGCTCTTAGTCCAGCAGCATAAGATTTACAATATAAGTAAAGGTTATGTGGGTTAATATCCGAATATGACTCTGGAAGGTCACTTGTTTTAATTACTGTTGTACTCATTATTTAACAATCCTTACCAATCCTCTAGCACCATTGTGACCAGGAATTGAACCTTTTAATACTAAGATTCCGTTTTCAGCATCAAATGAGATAACATCATTTTTAACTGTAACTTGTGTGTTTCC
>JALUKJ010000231.1 GCA_027056615.1 Campylobacteraceae bacterium
ACCTAAGGACGATTCGCCATTGCGAACAAGCATTTTTATCATTGTCGAGGAGAGAGGCGAAAGCCCGTTACCACTGAAAAGTGAGCTAATCTGAAAAAGAATTTTTAAAAATTGTTACTAATCAAAATAATAGAGTTAGTGAATTAAGTGAAAAAACTAAAAAAGAGTTTAATATTCCTTCTGATACAATAGGTGTCTTTATAGAAGGTGTCTTAGAACGTAGCCAAGCAGATATGAGTGGTTTTATTGCTGGAGATATACTTATTCAGATTGAAAATCTAAAGATAGAAAACCTTAAAGATGCACAAGAGGCATTTAAGTTATATAAAGGTAGAACAAAACGTATTTATGTTAATAGAGGAGGATTTATTTTACTTCTTGTGACAAAATAGTTTTTAATATGGAGTCTAAAATGGCAAAGAAAAAAGTACTCTTTGAGTGTCAAGCATGTGGATTACAAAGTCCACGTTGGCTAGGTAAATGTACAGGGTGTAACCAGTGGGATACCATGGTAGAACTAACCTCTGAGCAGATAAAATTTGTAGAAGAGAACAAAGGTAGTAACTATCATGCTACTACTACAAAAGCCACATCTATAACCAAGGTAAAACAGGAGAACATTACACGTTTTAGTTCAGGTAGTAAAGAGCTTGACCTTGTCTTAGGAGGAGGGATTGTTCCAGGGTCACTTACCCTTATTGGAGGTAGCCCAGGAATTGGTAAGTCTACCCTACTATTAAAAATTGCAGGAAACCTTGCCAAAGTTAAAACCAAAGTTCTCTATGTTTCAGGGGAAGAGTCAGCAGGACAGATTAAACTTAGAGCAGATAGACTACAAGCCAATGAAAAAGAACTCTATCTACTTCCTGAAATTAACCTACAAACTATTTTAGGTGAAATTAACTCTAAAACTTATAGATTTATTATTATTGACTCCATTCAAACCCTCTATTCCGATGAAACCCCATCTGCCCCAGGGTCTGTTACCCAAGTGCGTACTATTACCTTTGAGCTTATGCGTGTAGCAAAGAGTTTAGAGATTCCAATCTTTATTATTGGGCATATAACCAAAGATGGCTCAATTGCAGGGCCAAGAGTTTTAGAACACATGGTTGACACTGTACTCTATTTTGAGGGTGACCCAAACTCTGAACTACGACTTCTTAGAGGATTCAAAAACCGTTTTGGCTCTACTAATGAGGTAGGAATATTTGAAATGAGTAAAAATGGACTACTAGATGCTCAAACCATGGCAGGTAAATTCTTTAACAAAGAGAAACTATCATCTGGTTCAGCACTTACCGTTATGATGGAGGGAAGTCGTCCTATTATTATTGAAATCCAAGCCTTAGTTTCTGAATCTTATGGTCACCCTAAACGAAGCTCTACAGGATTTGATAACAATAGATTAAACATGCTTTTAGCTCTCTTAGAGAAGAAGCTTGATTTACCTTTGGGAACTTATGATGTCTTTGTAAATGTTTCAGGGGGTATTAAAGTTAATGAACCAGCTACTGACTTAGCAATCATTGCTTCTATTTTAAGCTCTTACCGTAACCGTGAATTAAGCTCTGAAACAATATTTTTAGGAGAAGTTAGTTTAACAGGAGAAATCCGTGAGATTCCTGCTCTAGGTCAACGCCTTAAAGAGTTAGAGACACAAGGGTTTAAAAAAGCTATTATTCCTACTAAACCTTTAGAGGCAACAAAAATTAAATGTTTTATTGCAAATGAGGTATCTAAAGTAGTTGAATGGATGTAACACAATAGTTACACAATCATAAAATACAATATCTAAAAACACTTTTAAAGGAAATATTTATGATAAAGAAAATAACACTTACATCTATATTAATGCTATCTATATCAACCATAACAAATGCAGGAGACTCTACAATAAAACCAATGATTCAATTTGGCTATGATTTTGGAGGAAAAACATTGGCTACTGTCTACAATAACTATGATGGAACAACAAATATACGAGCAGGTTCAGGAGTAAGATTAGAAGCAGGTGCAATGGTCTCTTCTCCTCAAAATCCCTTAGAACTTCAATTTTTAGTGGGTTATAAATTTGAGGGAGAGACAGCTTCTAATGGTGATGTAACATGGGATAGCACTCCTTTTACTGCTCTAGTAATGTTCAAAAATAGAAGATGGAAGTTTGGTGGAGGAGTTACATATCATTTAAACCCTTATCTATCTGGTTCATTCTCAGGTTATGATAGAGGTGAGTATTTTAACGATGCAGTTAATGACCGATATGACGATGCTATTGGTGGAATAGCTCAAGTTGACTATAGAGCAACCGATAACTTTGCAATAGGTATTAGAGGAACATATATTGAGTATAAACTCAAAAATGATTCCTCCGTAACGGCTAATGGAAGTAGCATAGGCTTTAACTTTAGCTATGCTTTTGGAGAACCTTCAGAGTTTAGGTAAAGATTATTTACCCTCAATAATCTTATCAGCCTCTTTAAAGACCTTATCTACATTGTCTCTAATCCATTTTCTGTCCATCCACTCTTCAGGACGTACCTCAACCCCTTGTACCAAAATACCAAAGTGTAGGTGGTCACCAAGGGCTAAACCTGTTCGACCTGTTTTAGCAATAACCGTTCCAGCATTAATATGGTCACCCTTTCTCACCAAGATAGTAGAGCAGTGTCCATAAAGAGTATATAACCCTAAACCATGGTCAATCATTGGCATATTACCATAAATTCCATTGCTCTCATCATTAACAACTGTTCCTGCGTTAGAGCTTACAATATTTGCCATTTTAGTACTTGCCATATCTAAACCAACATGATAAGATTGAGAAACTTCATTACTTTTATCTTGATAGTAATAGTGTCGATGGTCACCAAAAGATGCAACTTTTGCAGCATTTTTAAGTGGATAAAAACGTTTTATCTTCCATGAATCTATCATCTCATCAGAAACTACTTTTCCTAAATTATGAATAACTTCTTCATTTTCAAGTCTCATAGTCTCATTAATTGCTCTAAGTTTATCCATTCTATCTTCAATAGTCGAAAACTTAGGTTCACTAGCAATTAAATCAGAAATCTTTCCATCAATAAATTTATCTTTAGCTTGAATCCAAGAGGTCTTATATTTTTTTGATAACAAGTAAAGAGGAATATTAGCTATACGTTTATTTCCTGCCATATCTTCAGCTGTAATATTTGCTGTAAAACTCTCTTGGTTAAATGGCCAAGCAATCAATGTTGCATAATAACCCTCTTTTTTATAAGGTTCAGCCTTAAAGAAGTGTCCTCCTGCCTCTACAAAGAAGCTCTTAAGTGATTCATCTTTAACCTGAAAAACTACCAAAGCAGAACCACCACGAGTAATAGAGTATGAGTTCGATAAAATATTTACATCAGGACGTTTATAATCTACCTTTACATTAATAACTTTATGAAGTTTATTTCCTTGAAAAAAGTTCCAATTACTCTTGTCTCTTGCATCAATAGTGAGTTGAAGTTTTGTAGCTTTTGGGTCTAAGATTACACTATTAATGGCTTTTTTAGGATATTGTATCTCAATAACTTTCTCTTTAATATTCTCTAAAATCATCTCATTAGCAACTACTATCTCATGTTTACCATCATTAAGCTTTACTTCATAATCTTTAAGTCCACTATCATCTGAAAGTTTAATCGTTAAAGGGTCTTTACGATTCCAATAGATAAAATTTGGTACATTAACAGTAGGAGCATTACGTTCAAAACTCTTTGAGGTATAAACAAACGCTCCACCTGCTACCAGTACAATTAAAATTATTATCCATAAAGAGTTTGAACTTCTATCTCTTCTACCATAATATCCTCGTCTACGTCTATAACTCATATAATAATCCTCTTTTTTAGTTTATATATTAATATTGTCAACATTAATTTAATCTCTAATTTTAGCAAAATGTAATAAAAAGTCTAAGTAATTTGGTAACATTAAACCTATATTAGACACTTATACCTCTTTCTTTTCATTTTTTAGTATCTCTTTTTACTACGCCTCTATCTTCATAGATAAGTCTATCCAATTTGCTTGATGAATAAGAGAACCAGAGGAGATAGCATCAACTCCTGTTTTAGCAATCTCTTCAATAGTATCAAGGCTTACATTACCACTTGCTTCAAGTAAAATATGTGGATAGTTCTCATCACGGTAAGCAACCACTGCTCTAATAATCTTATTTCTCATATTGTCACACATTACAATATCAGCACCTGCATCCATGGCACTCTTCACCCCATCAAAATCTTCACATTCAATCTCAACTTTAGAGGTAAAAGGAATCTTTTGACGAACTTCTACCATAAACTCATTTAGATTATCAATAGTTTTCAAATGAGTATCTTTTAACATTAAACAGTCATCAAGTCCCATTCGATGATTTATCCCTCCTCCACAACGAACGGCATACTTCTCAAACTCTCTTAAAAGTGGTCGTGTCTTTCGTGTATCTAGCAACTTCACACCATAGGGTTTTACTTTATCTACAAACTTTCCTGTCAAAGTAGCAATAGAAGAGGCATGAAGTGCAATATCTAAAATAGAACGCTCCAAAGATAGAATATGGTGAGAGTTCCCATAAATATAAAGAAGTTTTTCACCTACCTTAAAAGAGGAGCTATCTTCTATATTCCATTTAATTTTTAGACCATACATATTTGCTAAAACATCAATATACTCTCGACCAGCAAAAATACCATCAGATTTTGCAATAATATAGGCACTAACCTCTTTAGCTTTAGAGATACGAGTAAAGAGGTCACCCCTACCAATATCTTCACTTACCATAGCTTCTATAAATTTCTCTTTTAACACTTTTAGTGACCTTATATTTTTTATAGAATTATATCATTAAGAGCTTTTTTTTAGATATAATTACTTTAAAAAAGAATATATTATGTCCATCAATTTAATAGCAAAAAATAAAAAAGCTTACCATGACTATGAGATACTTGAAAAATATGAAGCAGGGATTATTCTACAAGGATATGAAGTTAAAGCCCT
The DNA here is from genome assembly GCA_027056615.1 of Campylobacteraceae bacterium. Taxonomy (GTDB): domain Bacteria; phylum Campylobacterota; class Campylobacteria; order Campylobacterales; family Sulfurovaceae; genus UBA1140. Next base: position 5,032 of record JALUKJ010000231.1, read on the forward strand.
AAGAGAAAAAAGAGCCAATCTAAAGGATTCCTTTTGTCGTTTTATCAAGGGTGAGTTACATCTTATGAATACTCACATAGCCCACTTAGATACAACAAACAGAAACTTTGCAAGAGATACAAGAAGCCCAAGAAAACTACTGCTTCACAAACAAGAGCTAGATAAACTCTATGAAAAAGTACAAAAAGATGGGCTAACTATTGTTCCTCTTATGCTCTATTTCAATGAAAGAAACTTAGTAAAGGTTAGTATAGCAGTAGCCAAAGGAAAACAGCTACACGACAAAAGAGAAACAATGAAACGAAAAACACAGCTAAGAGAAGCTGCTCAGGCTATGAAAAATTATAAATGATGAGTTATGTTTATGTTATCTTAATAGATAACTCTTAAACCATCATTATAATATTTTACAAATTCAGCAAAATCTTTAACCGTCTTACATCCGTATTCAATTGCAATTTTTATAACGTTACTATCACTATAATGTTTCATAATTTTTCCTATTATTAGTTCTATTTGTTTTACTAAATAAAACTAATTTTTTACTATGAAAGTATTTTATAGAATAAAAAATGAATTAAAACTTAATTGTAATAATTTATTTTAAAATTTGAGACTACTAATAATATATACTATTATTTTTTAACTTCTACTATTGATAGATTAATAGAAACTATTAATTTTAGATAGTTTTGATTTCATCAAAATACTAATAACAACTACACCCTGTACTATCTTCATTACCACCTGCGAAGTATTCTCCATCAAAACTCACCAAAGAGTATTCACGGTCGTCTCCAAGAGACTCTTTTAAGCCCTCTATCGACAAAAATCCAAGTGAGTCAGCACCGATGTATTTCGCTATCTCTTTAGGGGTTTTAGAAGAGGAGATAAGCTCATCTTTAGTTGCCGTGTCTATACCGTAACGACAAGGAAATTTAATTTCAGGTGCTGCAATTCTCATGTGAACCTCTGAGGCACCTGCTTCTTTTAGCATTTTAACAATTTGCTTAGAGGTTGTTCCCCGTACCAAAGAGTCATCTACAATAGCTACTTTTTTACCTGCTATCATATCTTTAATAGGAGAGAGTTTTAGCTTGACTTTTAGGTCTCGTATCTCTTGGCTAGGCTCAATAAAAGTACGCCCTACATAGTGATTACGTACAATTCCCATCTCAAAAGGAACACCCATACCATCGGCATAGCCTTTAGCTGCTGCCACTCCCGAGTCAGGAACTGGCAATACCAAGTCAATGTCAGCAGGGGTCTCTTTGGCTAACTGTTTTCCCATCTCTAAACGCATATTATAAACAGTTTTACCATCAATAATAGAGTCAGGACGTGCAAAGTAGATATACTCAAAAGCACATGGGTGTGGATCTGGTTCAAATATCATCTTTGATATAGGCTCTTTATTCTTTTCAAAAATCAACATCTCACCTGGTTTGACATCTCGAATAAATTTAGCTCCTACTAAGTCAAAAGCACAAGTCTCTGAAGCGACAATGTACCCACCACCTTTAAGCTTTCCTAAACTAAGAGGACGAATCCCAAAACGGTCACGTATCACAAACATTTTACTACGACTCTGAATGGCTAAACAGTATGCCCCCTCAATCTTTTTAAGCATACTTTTAATACGTGCTTTAAGTTGATTTTTTTCGCTTTTGGCAATTAGATGTACAATATTTTCCGTATCCATATCTGTCTGAAAGATAGCACCTTTTTCAATAAGTTCATCTCTAACCTCATATTTGTTAGTCAAGTTTCCATTGTGTGCTACCGAAATAGCTCCTAACTTATACTTAGCATAGACAGGTTGAGCATCTAAAATAGAGGCTTTCCCTGCTGTAGAGTAACGGTTATGACCAATAGCACAAGAGCCTGTAAGTAAATCAAGGTCATCTTGTTTAAAAACTTCTGTGACTAAACCTCGTTTTTTAATCAAGTGAATTTGCTTCCCATCAGCAGAAGAGATTCCAGAAGACTCCTGCCCTCTATGTTGCATAGAAAAGAGTGCATAGTAAGCAATCTGTGATGCATTCTCAGCCCCGTAAACCCCTACAATAGCACACATATTATAATCCCAAACAGTCGTTAATTGAGTAGAGACCACTCTCTTTGTCAACTAACCAAGATGCTGCTCTAATTGCACCCTTTGAAAAGGTCTCACGACTTGTTGCTGTATGATTCAACTCTAAAAACTCACCATCATTATAGAAACCAACAGTGTGTCTTCCTACAATATCACCACCACGCAGTGCCATAACAGCAATTTCATCTTTAGTTCTAGCCCCAATCTGTCCATCTCGCCCAGAGATACGAACAGCATCTAAATCTAGCCCCCTACCCTTAGCAGCAAACTCACCCAAAGTCAAAGCTGTTCCTGATGGAGAGTCTACTTTGTATCGGTGGTGTTGCTCTACAATCTCAATATCAAAATCTTTAAGTGTTGCCGATACCTGCTCTACAAGTTGCTTAAGCAAAGCAATACCTGCTGACATATTTGAAGAGTAGAGTACTGCCATCTCTTTTGAAGCTTCAGCTAAAAGATTCTGTTGATGTTCATTAAACCCTGTAGTTGCAATGACCAATGGTGTAGGATTTTCAAGTGCATTTTCTAAAAGTGATTGTGTTGCCACAGGTGCAGAGAAATCAATAACTACATCACAGTTTTCAAGAAAAGTTTTCATATCGTTAGTAATAAGTGTTGTCTCTGGCACAGCTACTTTCAACTCATCAAAGACATGTAAAACACTCAACTCTAAACCCTCTGTCTCTAGTACATTCTTAATAAGGTGTTCACCCATTCGTCCAGTACTACCTAATATTCCGACTTTTGTCATGTTATTTCCTAGCGTTAAAAATTATTTGGAATTATACAAGATTTTTTATAAGGGGGTGTTTGTAGGATTAGGGTAAACCAAAATTTAATATTAACCATTAATCTACTCTCTTTGTCAAAATCATATAGATAACAATCCCAAAAAAGAGTGTAATTCCAATAGAGAAATAGAGTGGAATAGACTTAGTAATGACAAAGGTTACAATCAAAATAGAAAAAAGTGTTGGTACTTCATTGTAGGCTCTAAAGAACTGACCATTTTTATTGCACTTATCTTGCTCTAAAACCTTTCTAAAATACTCTAACGAAAAGCTATAGGCTATCATTAGAACTAATACAGCTAGTTTAGCTATCATCCAACTATTATCTAACAGTGAGGGGTTAATGTAGATAAGTACTCCTCCACTTAAAATAGTTGCCCACATAGCAGGGAGACCAATTGCTTTATAAATCATATACTCTTGTCTCTTTACCACATCAGTAAAATCTTTTTTATCTTTATGCTCTTGGTGGTAAACAAACAATCTTGGCATATAAAAAAGCATTGCCATCCATGACAATACAGCCATAATATGAAATGCTAAAATTTCTAAATAGTATTGACCCATTTTTTAGTCCTTTAATTTTTGAGTATAATATCTTTTTTCTATCTCAAAATCAACAATTTCATATCTTCCGTTAAAAAAGTCTCGTCCATAGACCATAATGTCATAACTTTTTCCAAGCTTTAATAACTCTTTAGTTCCATAAATAGCAATATGTTGTTTTGAACCTTGTTTACCTATAATAGCTCTATTTTTAGAGACAGAAAAGACCTTTACTTTTCTAAGATGTAGAGGAAAATGAACTTCTCTCTTTTTTAAAGCTCTTACACTTCCCTCTTTTGCTCTTAAAGAGACTCTTTTATAGCATTGATTAGTTGAAAAAGTTGCAAACACAGGTAAGTGGTCAGAGTAGCCTTTACCGAGATGTCGATTGTTTCGGTAGACCCAACGGTAGATATAGCCTTTTTTATGGAACAGATAGCTCTTTTTTAGAACATTAAAACTATGAGAAACATACTCTAACCCTTTACCATCAAAAAGAGTATAGGGAAGTAAAATACTATCTAACCCCTCTTTGTCACCATAGAAGTTATGACTCCATCGTCTATAGTTTGGTAACTCTAGCCAAAGATTATAGTGAAAAAATATATTGGGGTAGAGACTATTTACTCTTACCATTTTTCCAAAACTATCTATAGAGTGTAAAATATGGTTTATACCTGTTTTTCCATTGCTGTCATTATGTTTTTGTTTTAGATGAAGATACTCATCATAGTCTGAGTTAAAGTCACCCAATAAGATATATTCACTCCCTTTGGATAACTCTTTTAGCCTATCTCTTAAAACTTTGGCTGAACGTATACGATAACTTTCAGGAGATGATTTTGCTTTCCAGTGGTTCACATATACAAAGAAGGGCTGTTTGTCTACCCTAAATTTAACCTCTAAAATAGGTCTAAATCCAAGCTTATAATTGACGACTATCTCTTTTGTCTTAACAATAGGAATTTTAGAGAGAAGTGCTACTTGAATGGCAGAGTGTTTTTTATGAGTAATGGCAAGATATTTATAGTTACACCCTATTTTACCAAGAGTCTTTTGTAGAAGTTTTAAAACATGTTTATTCTCAATCTCTTGTAGACCTATAATATCTGCATTAACATCACAGATAACCTCTGCACTGTTGAGTAGTTTTTTTTTAAATGTTTTTCTATTCCAGTTATGTTTATAGGGGATATACTCTTTATATTCTGTACCGTCTTTTTTAAGGTCAAAGAGATTTTCAACATTGTATGAAGCTATTTTTAATTCTGTAGAATAAAGAGAATAGGAGAAAAGAATAAGAAAATATATTTTAAACATGAAATACCGTAGGTTCGATTTTATCGAACATTAAAATTAAATTCCAATATGCATGCATTCCCACCGAGGACGGCAATGCCATTGAATTAAGCCCAAATCCTGTAGGTTCGATTTTATCGAACAAAAAATTGAAGCCCATAAAACAATCCGTTCGATGAAATCGAACCTACAGTTTTTGAATATTTATTCCTTAATTC
>JALUKJ010000232.1 GCA_027056615.1 Campylobacteraceae bacterium
GAGGGGTGGGAAACTTATTTTAATAGAAAAGAGGTTGCTCTGCCAAAAGAACACTATTATGATGCAATGTGCATAGGAGATAACTATAAATATAAGATTATAACCAATAGCGTTTTAGAGGTTAAAGTCCAAGGTCGAGGAAGTCGTCAAATGTGCAGAATGGATAAGTTTGGATTTCCAAGAACAAAAGCTAAGGGCTCTAAAATAGTAAAAGGTTTTCAAACAGGCGACATTGTAAAAGCAATCGTCACTAAAGGAAAAAAGATAGGAACTTATCTTGGAAAAGTAGCTGTTCGAGTTAGTGGGAATTTTAATATCACAATCAATACAGGTACAATCCAAGGCATTAATCACAAATATTGTAAAACAATACAGAAAGGAGATGGGTATGCTTACTCAATCGCAACTATTAAACAATAACAAGCTCCTCCAATTCCTCCTCGTCCAAATCACAGATTATGGACGAGGTTTCCTTGGAGGTTTTTGATGAAAAATCAAAAAATCAAAGTCTTTGGGGCAAAAGAGAATAATTTAAAAAATATAGACATCACCATTCCCAAAAATCAATTAGTAGTTATTACAGGTATTTCGGGTAGTGGAAAGTCAACTTTAGCATTTTCTACTCTTTATGCAGAGGGACAACGCCGTTATATTGAGTCACTCTCCTCTTATGCTAGACAGTTTTTAGGACGTGTAGGAAAACCAGATGTTGACAAGATAGAGGGATTAACTCCTGCTATTGCCATTGACCAAAAGACTACCTCTAAAAACCCTCGTTCAACTGTAGGAACAATTACAGAGATTTATGACTATTTACGACTACTTTTTTCACGAGTTGGAAAACAACACTGTCATAAGTGTGGTAAACCCATCTCTTCTATGTCGGCATCAGATATTATTGAGGAGGTTTTAAAGTTACCAAATGGAGCAAAACTAGTAATTATGGCTCCTTTAGTCAAAGAGAAAAAGGGAACCTTTGCTGATATGATAGAGTCGCTTCGTCATAAAGGGTATGTTCGTGCCATGATAGATGGGGTAATGGTACGACTTGATGAGGAGATTGAACTTAGCAAGACTAAAAAACATACTATTAAAGTGATTATTGACCGTGTGGTAATTAAAGAGGAGAGTAGAGATAGAATTGGACAAGATGTTGAAAAAGCTCTAAAAGAGGCTTATGGAGAAGTTGAACTTGAAGTGTTAAATTTTAAAGAGTTTCCCCAACTTGATAGACAACATATTCACTTTTCGGAACACTTAGCATGTTTTGACTGTAAACTATCATTTGAGCCTTTAGAGCCTGTAAGCTTCTCATTTAACTCACCCAAAGGTGCTTGTCCTACATGTGATGGTTTAGGGATTCGTTATGTAATTGACCTAACTAAAGTAATTGACACAGCAATAAGTATTGATAAGGGTGCTGTTAAGATTATGTATGGATTTAACAAAAGCTACTACACTAAATTCTTAACTGCCTATTGTGAGCAAAATGATATTCCTACTGATGTGCCTTATGAGACGCTTGAAGATTATGAAAAAAGCTCTATTTTATATGGTGGTGGGGTTAATGTAGATTTTACTTGGAAACGACACAAACTTAACAGAGAGTGGCCTGGAGTAGTAAAATTTGCTCATGATATGTTCTCTGATGAAAAAGATATGTCGGAGTATATGACTGAAAAAGTCTGTGATAGATGTAATGGACATCGTTTACGTCCTCGCTCATTGGCTGTGAAGATTGAGGGAAAAAATATTGCTGATATTATTGATATGCCGATTGAAAAAACTTATGAGTATTTTGCTAATAAAGAGAATTTTTCTCATTTTACTGAACAGCAAAAGCTTATTGCTGAATCGGTGCTAAAAGAGATTCAAGAGCGTCTATTTTTTCTTTATGATGTAGGGTTAACTTATTTAACATTAAGTCGTGATGCACGAACCATTTCAGGTGGTGAAGCTCAACGTATTCGTATTGCCTCACAAATTGGTTCAGGTCTTACAGGTGTAATGTATGTGTTAGATGAACCAAGTATTGGACTACATGAGCGAGATACCATGAAGCTTATACGAACCCTTCGTTCATTGCAAGAGAAAGGAAACTCAGTTATTGTCGTTGAGCATGATAAAGAGACCATTATGTCTGCTGATTATGTGATTGATATTGGTCCTGGAGCAGGTAAGTATGGTGGTGAAGTTGTTTTTGCAGGAACAGGTAAAAAGATGATGAAAGCTAAAACTTTAACAGCTAAATATCTCTTTGGAGCAAAAAGTATCTCTTATACTCATGACAAACCTCAAGAGGATTGGATTGAGATTAAAAATGTGACTCTTAATAATATTTCAAATATTTCAGCAAAAATCCCTTTAAAAAACTTTGTCTGTATTACTGGAGTAAGTGGTAGTGGTAAGAGTTCACTTATTTTACAGACACTTCTACCTGTGGCAAGAGAGGTTTTAAACCATGCTAGAAAGGTCAATAAGGTTGATGGTGTAGAGATAACAGGTTTAGACAAAGTAGATAAGGTTATCTCTTTAGACCAAAGCCCAATTGGGCGAACACCACGCTCAAATCCTGCTACTTATACTGGAATTATGGATGAAATTCGTAAGCTTTTTGCAAAAACAAAAGAGGCAGAGTTAAGAGGGTACAAAATAGGGCGTTTCTCTTTCAATGTGAAAGGGGGACGTTGTGAAAACTGTACAGGTGATGGGCAGATTAAGATTGAGATGCACTTTTTACCTGATGTTTTAGTTGAGTGTGACACTTGTCATGGAACACGTTATAACGCTCAAACGTTAGAGATTTTATATAAAGGTAAATCAATTGCTGATGTACTAGCCATGTCGGTTACCGAAGCAATGGAGTTCTTTAAAGCTGTTCCATCTATTGCCATTAAACTCAAAACTTTAATGGCTGTTGGGTTAGACTATATTACTCTTGGACAAAATGCAACTACTCTTTCAGGTGGTGAAGCACAACGTATTAAACTAAGTAAAGAGCTAAGCCGTAAAGATACAGGAAAAACACTCTACATTTTAGATGAACCAACTACAGGACTTCACTTTGCAGATGTTGACAGACTCACAGGAGTCCTGCACCATTTAGTAGACTTAGGAAACTCTGTAGTGGTCATAGAACATAATTTAGATATGATTAAAAATGCAGATTATATTATAGACATGGGGTCAGAGGGGGGT
>JALUKJ010000233.1 GCA_027056615.1 Campylobacteraceae bacterium
CTCTTTAGATAAAGAATCAAAAATAATTACTAAACAAGAAAATATATATGATAAATTTTATCAATATTACTTGGAAAGAGAAAAATTAACCAAAGAGTACAAAAAAATACAAGATATAGATATTTTTTCAGGAACTCTTCACTTAAATGATCCTGTTAAAACTTCACATCAAGAGGAAAAATTGAAAGCAAAACTATTTTTAGGAATTACACCGAATGAAATTTTTAATAATGGGGTTTTAAAAGGCAATATAGGTGATAAAGTAGAGATAATATTTAGCAGTAGCGGTTTAAATATAACGGATTTTGTCAAAGAAGCAAATGACAAAGGTGTAGGTAATACTCTTAAACTGTGGTACTATCCCAAAGATAGTTCACCTATAAAAAGCATTACTTTAGAACAAAATAGCAGCATGAGCATGGATGGTTTTTACTCATACTATTTTACCATGCAAGATACTCAAATGCAATTTGTAAAATTGACATATAACGATCCTGATAGAGATGGTTTGAAAGATTTTGATTTTGATGATGCATATATGGAGTATAAAGCTGATACTATAACAGCCTCAAGAGATGATTTATTAAGTAGCGGTCTAACAGATAGTGAAAAAACTTCATATGAAGAGTGTATAGCTCGTGGTGGGACTGAGATAGGATGTAGAGTAGGTGTGCATATGGTAGGATCTATTAATATTGGTTATGCTGAAAGTGTTGCAATATCAGGAGGTTATGCTTATGTTGCGGATATAAGATCAGGTTTAAAAGTTATAGATATAAATAATCCATCAAACCCAACTCTTAAAGGATCTATTGCTACTAGTTTGGCAGTTATGGTGTCTGTATCAGGAAGTTATGCTTTTTTAGCAGATGATAACTATGGCTTAAAAATCATAGACATAAGTGATCCATCAAACCCAACTCTTAAAGGTTCTATTGATACCAATGGCTATGCTAAAAGTGTAACTGTATCAGGAAATTATGCTTATGTTGTAGATGATCCTTGGGGGGGCTTAAAAATCATAGACATAAGCGATCCATCAAACCCAACTCTTAAAGGTTCTATTGATACTAATAATTCTGCTCGTAGTGTTGCAATATCAGGAAATTATGCTTATGTGGCAAATGGGGATTTAGGCTTAAAAATCATAGACATAAGCGATCCATCAAACCCAACTCTTAAAGGTTCAGTAGATACCGATGGTAATGCTCTTGATGTTGCGGTATCCGGAAACTATGCTTATGTTGCAGACAAAGAGAAAGGTTTAAAGATTATAGATATAAGCGACCCTTTAAATCCGGTCATTAAAGGCTTTGTTGATACTTATGATGCTAGAAGTGTAAAGATATTAGGCAAATATGCTTATGTTGCAGATGGAAAGAATGGTGGTTTAAGGATTATAGATATAAGCGACCCGTCAAACCCAACTCTTAAAAGCTTTATTGATACGGATGGTTATTATGCTCTAGATATAGCAGTATCAGGAAACTATGCTTATGTAGCAACTACTAATAAAGGTTTAATAATCATAGATATAAGCAATCCAATAAATACAACACTTAAAGTTCCTATCTATACTAACAGGGCAAAAAGTGTTGAAGTGTCAGGTAATTATGCTTATATTGCAGATAATTTTTATGGTTTAAAGATTGTAGATATGAGTAATCCACAAAAATTAATTATTAAGAGTTCTTTAGATATTGATGGTTGTGCTCGAAATGTAAAAATATTAAACAATTATGCTTATGTTGCAGATAGTAATAATGGCTTAAAAATTATAGATATAAGCGATCCATCAAATCCAATTCTAAAAAATATTATTGATATTAACGGTTCTGCCCAAAGTTTAACTATCTCAGGAAGTCATGTATATATTGCAGATGGACTAGGTATAAAAATCATAGATATAAGCAACCCATCAAACCCAATTCTAAAAAGCTCTATTGATATTGGTTCTGCTAGAAGTGTAACAATATCAGGACGCTATGCTTATGTAGCAGATTGGAGTGCAGGCTTAAAAATCATAGATATAAGCGATCCATCAAACCCAACTCTTAAAGGTTCAGTAGATACCGGTGGTAATGCTCTTGATGTTGCGGTATCCGGAAACTATGCTTATGTTGCAGACAGAGAAAAGGGCTTAAAAATTATAGATATAAGTGATCCATCAAGTCCAATTTTAAAAGGTTCTATAGATACTTATTTTGCTCAAAGTGTAAAAACATCTGGAAACTATGCTTATGTAGCAGACAGAGAGAAAGGCTTAAAGATTGTAGATATAAGTGATCCATTAAATCCAATTTTAAAAAGTATTGTTGATACTGATGATGCTGAAAGTGTAACTATATCAGGAAATTATGTTTATGTGGCAGATGATAGAGAAGGTATAAAAATTATAGATTATAAAAAGGCTATTGAAAACTATCAAATCATTCAAAACTACTACCACCCAACAACCTATCTATACTTAACAAACGAAACCCACAAAGACTATACCGTAGCAAAAGACTCTTTTACAAAAGAGTGGACTTTTGATAAAGATATAAGTAACTTTGATATAGAGATTGTAAGTGATAGCTATGCAAATTCGATAACTAGTAATGATTTTATAAAAGATGGCAAAACTTTACGTATAAATTTAACCCCCGATACCTCTAAAGTTATCAATAAACTAGTGCTAAAATTTACTCACAACGGTAACCCGGTAAAAGTAAGCGGAAGCGATACCTTTTGGTCGCTTACTAGGACAAATCATCCTCCAAGACTAGCTGACGGTCAAATAACTCAGCTTGTTAGCGCTACAAATGAGCCGGCATTTTTAGATATAGCTACTTATGACGGTGACGGAGATAAAGTTAGTTTGAGTATAGAAGATAGTGCAGGCGGATATGTGGGATTTTCTAAAGATGATCCACATAGGATCTTTGCATCATTTGATGACGGTAATATAACACATACTATCAAGATAGGATTGAGTGACGGTAAAGAAAAAGTTATAGTTCCTTTGCATGTATTGCAGTTTAACAAGTCATCTATAGAAGATTTTTATAGTGATGTAGACAAAAATGCCGGTGATTATCCGTTTGAGGGGATAGCTTTTGGAACATTGGAAGGAGTTATATGGGGACAACCTGATCCAAATGATCCAAGTAAAAGAATCTTTAGACCGAAAGAT
>JALUKJ010000234.1 GCA_027056615.1 Campylobacteraceae bacterium
CCATTATCTAATATCTTTTTAGTAATTACGGGTGTTCCCAAATAATAAAGTGTTGCATTATCAAAAATTTTTGCATCTAATTTTTTAGTTACATTTATCGTTAAGTCACCTGAACCATAAACTTCTACTTTTGCATTTTTTACTTCTATGTTACTTAAATCAACATCATAAGCACCATCACTTTTCATACTTAAACTCTTTACTTTTCCTGAAGATGATAATAAATCAATACTTCCATCCAAATCAAGAGATAATTTTGGCTCATTCAGATTTTTTAGCCGAATAGTAGAGCTTCCATCAACAATCAAACTCTTTAATCTTTTTGTTTGAATTGTTAACTTCATAGCACTGTTCGTACTATAACTACCTTTAGCACTCACAACAAGTGTACCATTATTATTTACAACACTAATCAAGTTTATTAAATTATCATCAGCTTTAATGCTATAACTATAATTTTCACCTATTTGAATAGTAACATCAAAAGAGCTATCTATTTTAATTTTTGTAAATTTTTTTAAACTAAATTTTTTAGTTACAATATTTCCTGAACCTTTATTAATATTTGAGTTACCAAAATTCATTCCACCAATCTCTATTCCATTTTGAGCAAATAACAACTCAAAAGATAAGAACATCATCAATATTTTCATCATGATTAATCCCTTTTTTTAAATTATAAAATAGTTAAGTGTCTAAATAGTGTCTCTCTTACATATAATTTTAAACAAAAATGAATATAAGAAATTCAGTTTATTTTAAGTGTTAAAAGTCTATTATATTAATATATTCGTTTAAAAAAAGCATAACACGGAGGGGCTTGATTTCTATGAAAAAACTTTTAATATATTATTTTTTATTTTCTATTAGTCTACTATTCATAGGTTGTAAAGAGATAAATCTATCAAAAGAGTTAGGATTAAAAAAACATACAGCAATTCCTGAAAGTTGCCAAGTAGAACAAAGATTATCTACTCTTATGAAAAAAGATGAAGATAGTTTAAATCGTTACCTTAATTTAGCAGGATTTTTTTATCAAAAACAAAACTATTTAGAGAGTAATAAGTACTTTGATAAAGCTATCTCTAAATATCGTTTTTATGAAAACAAAGGAGTTATTTCAGCCTCTCGAACACTTAGCTACATCACGGCTTCATTTTTAAATGATACTTTTTTAGATTATGAAGGAGATGGTTATGAAAAAGTTATGATGCATAACTATAAAGCCATTAACTACTTAATGCTTAATGACAAAGAAAATGCAAGAGTTGAAATTAGAAACTCGTATAAAAAGCAAATGGAAGAGAAACAAAAATTTGCCAAAGAGATAGCTGAGTATAAGAAAAAAGATAAAGAGGAACTTCAAACAGAAAAAAAACTACCTCGAAAAAAGAGACGATATAGACGTTCAAGACAATCCATTTATAAAAAGTTAAAACCTCTATTTGAAGGTGTCAACTCTAAACACATGCCTTATCAAAACCCATTTGCTTATTATGTTTCAGCACTTGTATATGAAGAGAATGGTGAGTTTGATGATGCTTATATTGACATTAAAAAAGCTTATGACTTCTACCCTGATTCTGAAATTCTAAAAGAGAAACTGCTTTATTATGCAAAAAAAGCTTATGGTAAAGATAGTCAAGAGTATAAAGAGTTACTATCTTCAACTAAAAGTAAAGATATTTTTAATGATAAATCAAGAGCAGAACTATTTATTAATATCTCAAATAGTCCTAAAAAAGAGCAGATGAAAGTACCAATCTATATGGGTGGAGCAATGCAATTTGTCTCATTTCCTACCTTTAAATTAAGTAAAAGTCCAATTGACCATCTTATAGTAAAAGATAGTGATGGTTTAGTTGTTGCAAAATCTTCTTTATTGACAGATGTTGATGCTATTGTAATTAATATATTTAAAGAGAGAGTTCCTGGAATTATTTTACGTCAAGTTATTAATGTAGGCTCAAAAACAGTAGCTAGTGAGAGTATTTCAAATAAGATTGATAATGGTAATGTACTTGTAAGTGCAGCTGTAGGATTAGGTATGAGTTTGGTTAATGCTGTTACCTCTAAAGCAGATACCCGTACATGGAATACACTTCCATCAAAAATCCATGCTTTATCTTTCAATATTGATAAAGCAAAAAAATATAGCCTATATGTTATTGATAAAGATGGTAAAGAGGTTAGTAAAGAACCTCTTGTGTTTAAGAAAAATAAAGAGCTTAAAAATAGTTATTTAATAGTAACTATTAAAGGTCAAAAAATTTGTAAATAAAGGAATTAAAATGAAAATAAGGTCTACTATACTTTTAGGAGTCAGTCTACTTCTATTCTCAGCTTGTAATCCACAATTAGGAAGTCTTGATAATAGTAGTAGTAATATTATGAAAAGTAAAGACAGTAAAATAATTATTAATAATATTCCATTGAGCTATAAAGTCTCTATTGATGGTTATAATTCTAGATTTATAAATGACCTCCTAGAAGCTAGTGTAAATATTAGCAATAAAGATGCAAAACAACATCCATTAGAATACAAATTTAAATGGTATGATGCTGCTGGATTTGAGATTGGTGAAAGCCTCTCTATTTGGAAACCTATTGTACTAGATGCTAGTGACAGTATTGAGCTTAAAGCATTAGCAATTACACCAAAAGTAGAAACATTTAAATTCTACATTCGTGGAAAACAATAATTTAAAAGGATTTTAAAATGAAAAAATATACAAAATTAATATTACCTGCTCTTTTTATAACCTTTAATGGTTGTGCTATGAATAATACAAATGCATACAATGGTAACGTCTCTTATAAAAATGCTCATGACGTTGAACAAACTACACTAAATTTTGGCTCTACAGACCTAAATTTAATTGTTGAAAAAATGGTAACTTCTCTTTTAAGAACCCCTATTTTAGATGGTAAAAAGAGACCTGTTATTATGATAGGGCATGTAAAAAATAAAACAACTGAACATATAGATACTAAAAATATTACCGATAAGATTAAAACTACTCTACTTAAAAGTGGACGTGTTAGGGTAACAGCCTAGGCTGTCGAAAAACCCAAAAATAAGCCAATTATTTATTCCTCAAAAGTAGATACAAAAAAAATAAAAAATAAAAAATAACAGATATTTTATGCTAAAATAAAAGAAAAAAATAAGATT
>JALUKJ010000235.1 GCA_027056615.1 Campylobacteraceae bacterium
TGGCTAGTTTATTTTTGAGAATATAGAGATAAAAACCTTTTTTTTCTTCTCTCATTTAACAGTCACTTTTATATTGTCATGAAGCATATAGGCATTTTTGAGAACAACTTTAGCCTCTTTAGGAAGCGTCTCTTTAATCAAAACTTTGGTTTGCATATCTTTTTCTATGGTTACAAAAAAGAGATGTGCCATATTTTTCTCGTCAACCACATAAACAGCAGGATGATTACCCTCTAAAACTATCGCCTCTTTGGGTAACAAAAGAGCTGTTGAATTTTTTACTATAATCTCTGCATTAAGCTGTAAATTTAGTGGCAGTTTCTCTTTAGGCTCTGCAATAACTTCTATAAGATTATTGGAGCTTTTAGGTAAAATAGAAAGGATTGTTGCTTTACAATTTTTGTAACTACTCTTTAAAGAGACCGACATCCCCTTTTTAACTTTTCCAATCATAGAAGCATCTACAAAAAGTTTTACTACATTGTTTTTATCAAGTAGTGTGGCAATGGTTGAGCCATAATTTACATAGCTATTATTAGGATTTAGATTAATAATTGTTCCTGATAATGGAACATGAATCTGTGCATTTTTTTCTTCAATAAGGAGTCTGTTATACTCATTTTTCATGACTTCATCACGCTCTTTAGCTTGTGACAATACTATCTTTTGACTCAAATAATTGTTCTTTGAACCTACCCCTATATTTAACTTATCTTGTGCTGTATAGAGTTTCTGTTTTTCTATTTTAATCTGCTCTTTTTGTACACTCAATTTAACTTTTAAGAGTGCTAGTTTTTGCTCTCTAGGTTTATCTGTAACTTTAGCAATTAACGCTCCTTTAGATACTTGAGCATTATTTGAAACCAAAAAATGCACTACCCCTGTGGTTTGTGCTGTTATAACAGTTTGATTTTTAGCAATAACTGTACCTGTGGCACTTAGACTTATGTCTAAAGTCTCTTTTTTTGGGGTTATGGTGCTTACTTCAACACAAAATGAAAAGAGTGTTAAAGATATAAGGATTAGCATAGGTTTAAATAAAAGTTTCATATTTTTTCCGTATTGATTTTATGCAATATTACCTTTTATAAATGAAATGAAAATGAAAATGAAAATTTATAGTATCACCTCAAAACTACTCCCAATCTCTTTTGTAGACTCTATCTTCATTTCCCCACCATGCAACATCACAGCATTACTAACAATGCTCAACCCAAGTCCAAAACCTTTTATCTTTTTATTTCGAGAGGTATCGACTCTATAAAATCTATCTGTTACTTTGAAGAGTTGCTCTGTATCTATGCCTACACCTTCATCTTTAATAATAAAATATACCTTTTCTTTTTGGTAAAGAGAGATATAAATATTGCGATTGTTTGGTGTATATTTGATAGCATTATCTATAAGGTTTACAAAGATAGACTCTATAAGAATAGGATTTTCCTCTATGGTTATGGGTTCTATTTTATTGATGTGCAGTTTTAGATTTTTCTCTTGAAGTGCTGTTTCAAATTTGTCTATGGTTGCAATGAGAATGCCATCAAGGCTACATGGTTCAAAAGAGAGATGGATATTCTCTTTGGTGTATTTTGTCAAAAGAAGTAGTTGCGTCACCATCTGCTCCATCTGTTCACTTTGGTCTAAAATAACCTGCATACTCTTCTGATATACGTGTGGTTCTCTTGGTTTACGCAAAGTTATCTCTACCTCTCCTTTGATGATAGTTAGAGGTGTTTTAAGTTCATGTGAGACATCACTATTAAACCTGTCTAATCTTTCTACTCCGTCACTTAGCCTTTTTGTCATGCTATTAAAAGAGTGTACGAGTGCCTTTATCTCATCGTCTTCTTTAGGAAGTGTAATGGTTTTATTCATATCGTTCAGACTAATATTGTGCGTTGCCTCTGTTAGCTGTTGTATGGGAAATAAAATTTTATCTGCCATTTTGGAAGCTAAAACAAGTAATAGTAGTAATAGCATAGGCACTAAAACTAAGAGTGTATCTTCAAAAGCATCTATTTTATTGTCAATCTGTTTTTCATAAACAAATATCACATAATGCTTGTCTTTATCAATATAGAGTATATCTACAAAATCATGGTCATTATGTTCATAAAAAATAAAAAATGACTCTTTTTTGTCCAAATATTCACGACTCTTTTCAAAATTGTAATTGGCTGTTTTAGAGACAAGAGTGTGGTGTGCATTATAGATTGCAACTTGATAACCTGAAAGTGTTGCATCCAAAAGCACAGCTTGATGTTTGGGTAAAAGTTCAAGGCGTACATATTGGGCTATTTTTTGAGATTTTGTCTGTAACGCACTGTTGATACTTTGATTTAAAAAATAATAAAATGCAAAACTAAAGAGTGTTAGTAGTAAAAATGTAACCCCACCAAACCACAATAATACTCTGTTTTTAAGCTTCAATTTTATATCCCATTCCTCGACTACTTTTGATAAAATCTTTACCCAGTTTTTTACGTAGATTATAGATAGTTACTTGTATGACATTGCTGTTAATGTACTCTTGATGATTCCAAAGTTGCTCTTCTATCATAGCATTAGAAACCATGCTATTTTTATGCTTAAGTAAAAATAGTAAAAGTTCATACTCCTTGGCTGTGAGCGTGACCACTTCATTATCGTGTGTCACTATTTTACTATTGGTATCTATGCAAATATCTCCTATGGCTATAGATGTTCCTCCCCTAGATATGTTTCTACGATACAGTGCCTCAACTCTTGCTACAAGCTCCTCAAAAGAGAAGGGTTTTGGTAGATAATCATCTACACCACTTCTTAAGCCCAATATTTTATCACGCGTGTCACCTTTGGCACTTAGCATAATGGTCGGTGTACTAATGCTCTTTTGCCGTAAAGATTTGATAATCTCTAAGCCGTCTTTAGAGGGCAACATCCAGTCCAATATAATGACATCATAGTTATGTATCAAAGCCATATATTCACCCTCTGCACCATCGGTTGCACTATCTACAATATAGCCATCTTCTTCAAAACCTCGTGTTAAAAAAGAGAGTATATGCTTGTCATCTTCTATGATTAAAATTTTCATGTTTAATTATACTCCTTAATCTCCCCACTCTCAACATTACGAATATAATAGCTTTTAACTTTTTTAGGATACTTCTCTTTGATAGCTTTATAAACTTG
>JALUKJ010000236.1:0-514 GCA_027056615.1 Campylobacteraceae bacterium
GTGATATAGATACTCTTAGAAAAAATATATCAATTTATAAGCATATTTTTAACGGTAGCATTTAACAATCTGTGTCATCGAAGTATAAAAGTATAAATTATGTATAAAGGGTTAGGTAATTGTTCCTGACCCAATGATCACAATAATCATGATAATTATATGTTACGCTCTACTACATACACTTGACATCCCCCCCCCGATTTACGATATACTACCATACAATAGTTTAATATTTGGGAGAATATAATGAAAAAAATATTTATCATCATAATTTCATTGATCACACTTCTAACACTATCAATAGCTAAAGAGATTGATATAACAAAAGCAAAAGGAACACAACAAGATGTTATATCTTCACTCTATCCCACACCCGCATCACCGGAAGTAGATGCCAATACAACCATAAAAGCGGTTTTTAACGAAGCACTCAATCCCGTAAGTACTTTGCATAGCATCACTTTAAAACTTTTAAGCGGTAAAAAGAAAACATGGAGCATATTTGGTTTTGGAA
>JALUKJ010000236.1:524-1966 GCA_027056615.1 Campylobacteraceae bacterium
ATTACTTATGAGCAAAACAAAAAAACATTACATTTTATACCTGAGAAACCGTTAGAGGTAGGATTTTATGAAGTTTCTTTTAAACATTTGATGAAAATGCTACCCGGTATAAATATGCGTATCAAACCCATTGTCTATCGTTTCTATGTACCTGAAGTTATCAATGGTTTTAAACTTCCTCCAAAACCTGATGAAGATAAAAACAATGCAACACTACTTGGAATAGATTTTAATCATAACGGCATAAGAGATGATGTAGAGAGATGGATCATCCACCGCTATGCTAATGATCCAAAATATCCTAAAACAAAAACTGCAATCGCTTTACAAGACGCTTGGGCAAGCCAAAAGATATTGGAAAATCCTACAATAGATAGTTCAAAATATGAAGATGATGCTTTAGCATGTGAATTTTATTGGTTTGACAAAGAAACAGTAGGTTTATCTGGATTTGAGTATAGAAAGTGGATCAAAAACCACTCTACAGTATTGGGTATCAGATTAGAGGACGCTATCTTTAATACTAAGGAGCGTATTTTGCAGCGCTTTGAGTTCAACCGAGCCTGTAGTGGCAATATTTTTGAGCTAAAAACACCATCGATCAATAGATGTATGACTAATATCGATGCATTGGGAGAGTGAAGATGAAAAAATTACTGTTATTTTTAGGTATTATTTTTGGATTGAACAGCTCAGCTTTTGCAATTCCCGTTAATGAGTGTAAAATCGACATCTATTTTGGCAATGGAGTTTGGAATAAACAGTTTTCTAGTGATAATTGTAAGAAAGACTTTGCTGCTGAATGTAGTCAAAAGCAATTAAATGAACTTATTCAACGTGAAATCATCAAAAACAACCCTATCCTCAAAGCTAAATACGGCAAAGTAAAGCTTCAGTACAACTGGGGAGAAGGCTGGGATACTGATCTAGTTGAAACATTTTATCAGCTTAAAGAGGCAGGACAATTAAGCAAATGGGAATTTTTTGCTTTAATGGATGAGTTACTTACTAAAAGAGCTGCCGATATCACCGGAGATGATATAGTTACTATGCGCAACAAGTTATTGGCGGTAATCACTTATAATGAACAAAGCAACATAAATGAAATGCTTGAAAAACAGTATAACGAAAGCTTCCAATATTCCCACCGAGTCCTGCTCGTCTCCCACTCCCAAGGAAATCTCTTTGCCAATAGAGTCTATGACAATATCAACCCTACCGGTTATAAAACCTATTTTGCTAATGTCCAAGTTGCCTCACCGGCAAGCAGCGTACATGCGGCAAAAGGAAAATATATCAACGGTTGGATTGACCCCATCATCAACCCTATTCCCGGAAGTATGAAACATAATGCTGATTTAGACGGCATCGGAGGGCATCAGTTTGTAGCCGCTTATTTGGATAGTAAAGATACATATAAAAAGATAGTTCAAGCGATCAAA
>JALUKJ010000236.1:1976-3171 GCA_027056615.1 Campylobacteraceae bacterium
TCTATCCTTTTGAAACAAATGTAGCTAACTATAAGCTCTACCCGACAAAGGATGAAGAGGGATCTACCCATTATGTCATAGACCGTTGCGGTGGAAAAACTATCAAAGAAACTTGGGAGAATAAACAAGATAACGAATGTTACCTTTTAGATCCTTTGGCAGACATTATAAAAACGAAAAATTTAGTATACTTTATGACAATAAGTAGACCATCTTCTTCGATTTACTCGACGATACTATATATGTGTCGAGCAGATTTGCAAAATTTCCCTGATTCTCAATACTGTATTCAAGTCGCCAATGGACAGGAAGGAAACGGATATAGCTTTTGGGATAGTTTTGGAGTAGGACCCTGTCAAGGATATGATAGATATAATGACTCCAAATGGGCAGGAACGGAATATGCAGGAATCTTCTATGATATGATCCTTACTTTAGTTCCTTTTGAAGATGCATCAGGTTGGTATTGTAGTAATTATTATTACGGATGTTGTACCTGTAACAATAATAACTTTAAAACCTATTATCAGCTATCTTGGAATGATCTATTTGAAAATGCTTATCAGAAGCTTAAAGGAGAATAACATGAATAAAATAATCCAAAAACTTCTCATTCTTTCTCTGAGTACAACATCTCTACTTTTAGCCGGAGGAAAGATTGTATATCAAGATAATACAAAAATTGTTATCGGTTGTGATGATAACCAAACATCTTTGATCATTAAGAAAGAGAATGACAAATATATTTATGAAGGCAAATCTTATCCACAAATAAAAGAAATTATCAAAAAAGAGTGTCGATAAATTTAACCGGTTAAGAGATTGATTGATAAATTTAAAATATGCTAAAAGAGGTATAGGGGCATGTTACAGAAGTTGAACTAACAGATCATCTTGGGGTATTATACACTAAATCAGAAAAACCAAACTATTGGTTTACAAGCCTGTTTTTTCCAAAAGATGAGATATTCTACTTTCCATATTTAGCTTTTTTGCATAGTTTAAAAGTCTCTCTTTTCCAACTAGTTCACATAAAACCAACAAGTCTTTAAATGTAAAGTAGTTTTTCAAATACTCAAGCACAAAAATATCCTCTCTTATTTCACTACCATCTTTTTTGCTCCAAAAATAATCAGCATAAAATCTTTTTTTATCTATCTTTATCTTTCTCATTTTTTACTCTTTGTATATACAG
>JALUKJ010000237.1 GCA_027056615.1 Campylobacteraceae bacterium
TCTTTACCTCCATTTTAGTTTTACTTTAATTGTATCAGAGTTTCATATTATTTCGCTTAAATATAAAAAATTTGATATAATTTGCGCTAATATTAGAAAAAAGTGAGTAAAAACGAAATGGATATCAAAGATATAATTGTAAAAGTCACCAAAGTGCCACTAAAAAAACCATTTAAAACTGCCCTAAGAAGTGTTTATGAACTAGAATCCATAATTTTGATTATCGAGACTCAAAATGGTCTTGTAGGATATGGAGAGACTGCACCCACATTTGCCGTAACAGGAGAATCAAAAGAGTCAATCATAGAAGCATTAGATACTATCAGTGAAAATATCAAAGCAGAGAGTTTATATGATTTTAACAAAGTCATAGGAATTGTTCACAGCTCAATAGAGAAAAATTTTAGTGCCAAATCTGCTGTAGAGATAGCTCTTTATGACATATTTTCCCAAAATCTCAAAACCCCTCTGTATAGACTTTTAGGGGGAAGCAAAAGAGATTTTAAGACGGGCATTACGATAAGCTTAAATGATATCGACACTATGATACAAGACTCGCTAGAGGCACAAAACAGAGGTTTTAAGTCACTAAAGATAAAGCTAGGTGATGATTATAAGGAGGATATACAAAGGGTGATAGAGATAAAAAAAGCTCTACATGTAGAGACCTCTTTAAAACTAGATGCAAATCAGGGTTGGAGCAAAGAGGAGTGTGTAGAGTTCTTAAATAGCATGGAAAAATATCAGATTCCGATAGAATTAATAGAACAGCCCGTAAAAAAAGGTGATATAGAGGGATTTAAATACATAAAAGCCAGAAGCTCCATACCGATACTAGCCGATGAGAGTGTTTTTTCACCGATGGATGCTGTGAAAATCTTGGAAAAGGGTGCCGTTGATTTGGTAAATATAAAACTAGATAAATGCGGTGGAATCTCAAATGCCCTTTTGATAGCCGATATCTGCAAACTTTATGGCACAAAGTGTATGATAGGCTGTATGTTAGAGGGCGCAATCAGCGTAGGAGCAGCTGCACATGTAGCCTCAGCAAGGAGTGATACTATCACTATGCTTGATCTGGATGCTCCAATCTTGTGTAAATCTTCTTTGGTTAGCGGTGGTGTGAAGTTTGATGGAGCCGATATAGAGTTATCAGATGGATATGGCTTGGGTATTAGTGGGCTAAAGCCTACATAAAAATAAAGTTTAGATAGCAAAGCTGAATCTTCGTTACAAGCAAAGACCTATGGGTAGATGATAGAGACATTTGTATCTTTTTTGATTGTCCAAATTATTATTTTCTTCAAAAATACAATATGATGATGCTGTGGCAGTACTAAATCCTCTGCTTGGTAGCCAATGTTGATATGCCCATTGAATCAATCTAAGAATATCATCATAATCCCCATCCATGGTAAATACAGCGTATGTCCCGCCTCTTATATGTGATTTTGGTAAACTTGCATTTATGGGGGTTTTCGCATCCTTGTGTTCAATGCATGCCACATAATAACATTGGTCTAGTGATGTAATCGCAGGATTGTCATAATATACTTCTATTCGATGGTGATTTCCAATATGATTCGACTGCGCCCACACCATAAGCTTTTCTCGTGCTAAGTTTGCATTATTGTAGCCCCTATACCGAACATAATATACTTCCCTGTCTTTTATGGTTGCTATTGTGGGCTTTAGATGTGAAAAGTCAGAATTTGCCAGAAGAAGCCTGTTTTCTTGATTAATAATTTTATGAAAATGGGTTATGTACCCACCATTTCGCCATTGCTTGGGTGTTTGCCCAAATCTACTTTTAAATGCTCTCAAAAATGATGTAAGAATACTATACCCACACATATTGCCTATCTCTGTGATAGTATGGTTTTTATTGGCTATCAGTAAGTTAGCTGCCTTTTGCAATCTTACAGATTTTATCGTCTCATATATATTGGCATTGAGCTGTTCTTTGAATATTCTATGTAGATGAAATTTGCTGATATTAAAATCCTTTGCAATTGCATCAAGATTAAGGTCTGTGTCTATATGATGAATAATATAATACATCAAATTATTGGCTATTTCATCATGTATCAGTTTTGTTTTTCTTTTTTTCATTGACAGTATTATACACAATTAGCAATAAAAGACAGTTTTAAAGGCACGAAATGATGAGAATAGAATAGGTGCATCCGATACAATACAGGCAAACATTTTAAGGATACTTTGTGGAAATATTTTCAATTACTTTACTCATATCGATCTTCGTATTTTCTTTTGCAACATCGATCACTCCCGGTCCTAACAATATTATGTTGTTATCTTCAGGACTAACTTTTGGATATAAAAAAACAATACCCCATATGCTTGGTGTTGTCATAGGATTTCCTCTTATGGCTCTTCTTGTAGGACTGGGATTGGGCAAGATATTTGAATCATACCCTACTATTTTGACTATACTGAAAATAGTAGGCACGGTATATCTATTGTGGCTTGCTTGGAAGATAGCAAATTCGACACCCTCTCTCAACGAAAATGCAAACAATAGCACACCTTTGAAGTTCATGCCTATTGTTTTGTTTCAGTGGGTAAATCCAAAAAACTGGATAAAAATCATCACAGCTATGTCTGTCTATGTCAATTCAGCAGAAAATGCACTGAGTCAAATCCTCGTTATTACTATTGTCTTTCTTTCAACTGTTATAGTTTCTGCCAATACATGGACACTAGGAGGTGTTGCCCTCAAAAGATTTATTAAAAATAAAAAGGTGATAAGAGTATTTAATATATCGATGGCTACACTGCTTATACTTTCCATTATATTTAGTTTTTGGAATAAGTAAAAAAAAGTTATTTTTGGCAAGACAGATATAAGTCATGGTCTGCTTTTTGACGAAGCATATCTTTTTACACTCATGTGATCTTTAAATTATTAAAATTGCACTTCGGGTTTAAATTTTGGAGAGATTTATTTATATATTAAGCTTATAATTTATGGATATTTATGATAAAATACAAACAATTAGAAGGAAGGAGCTGTCATTCATATGAATCAAGATAGTATATTAGAAGTGCTTAAAACTAAAAAAACAGTATATAATTTAAAAAACTTTATACTGTTTGGATCAGTTGCAAATCAAACTAATACAAATGATAGCGATATAGATATAGC
>JALUKJ010000238.1 GCA_027056615.1 Campylobacteraceae bacterium
GAAGCTTGGTGTTAGGACTTATGAGTATATTTATGATAGGGTTAGTGGTGCGTTAGAGATGCCTTCTTTGGCTGATGTTATGGTTGAGAGAAGTGGGATTCCATTGGATTTATAGGGGATACAATTTAGGCTATAATTTAAAATGTTAAAATTTAAAATACTATTTCTATCTTTTTTAATATTACAAATACTTTATGCTCAAGATGATATTGCTTATAGTTTTCATCTCTCAACCACTACACCTTATAAACAAGAGGCTGTTCTTTTAGATGTAAATATTTCTCAACTTGACCACTCTAAAGTAATGCTCTTTAAATTTACACTAAAAAACTCTAAAGATTATAGCTTTCATCAAATAGGGCTTGAAGAACGTGAGGGTTATCATAATTTACGACATGAGTATAGTTATTTAATCTATCCTAAAAAGAGTGGTAAGGTTAAGATTGAGCTTGAGATGGTAAAGTCTTTGACTGATGATGACAAAGTTACCTACTCTATTTCAGGTGACAGAGATAGTGTTAAGCGTTTAGAAAAAGAGGATATAAAAGTTAGTTTAAAGCCAATGCTTTTAAATGTGAAATCTTTACCTAAAGAGGTTAAGTTAGTAGGTGATTTTAAATTAACTCACACTTTAGACAAACAAGAGACAAACGCATTTGACCCTATTAATTTAAAAGTTGAGTTAAAGGGTAGAGGAGATGTAGAAGCTTTTGAGCTTTTAAAAGAGAGTAAAAACTATAGGCTATTTCATCAAGCTCCAAATATTAAAAAGTTTTATACAAAAGATGGAACAACTAGTGATATAAAATGGGAGTATGCTATATCTTCTAAAGATAGTTTTTCTTTACCTACTATTGAGTTAAAAGCATTTAATCCAAAAAGTAAAAAGGTTTATATTCTAAAAATTCCAAAGTATAAAATAAAAGTTAATAGTGTTAATAAAGAGACTCTACTTGATAGTGAAGATGTACCTGCTATTTCAAACCCTATTGATTGGGATTGGTGGCGTTGGCTTTTTTCTTATATTTTTGTTTTTATTGCTGGTTTTTTAATGCCTCGTGACTTATTTAAACGAAAAAAGTTAACAGAAGAAAGTAATGAGAAGATTCTAGCTAAGAGAATTAAGAATGCAAAGAGTCATAAGGAGTTATTGGAGATTTTATTAGCAGAGAATAGTACTAATTATTCTAAAGCTATAGAGGCTTTAGAGTTAGTTATATATAGAGGTAAAAAAATCTCTCTATTTAAAATTTTAGATATGATAGATATAGGTTAAGAATTGTTGTTCAAACTCCTTAGCAGGAATTGCTTTTGAGCAGAGGTAGCCTTGATAGTATATAAAATCGTCTATATTCATTAGTTGTTCTCTTTGTTGTTCATTTTCTATACCCTCTATAATAATCTTATAGTTAAACTGTTTCCCAATGGCTATAATACTTTTAACCAACTCTTGGCTATCGGGATTGGTTAATATATCACTAATAAATATTTTATCTATTTTAAGGACTTTAAAGGCTATTTTTTTAAGATACGAAAGAGAGGAGTAGCCTGTTCCGAAGTCATCTATACTACACTCAATACCTTTATCTTTTAATTTTTGAATAATCTCTTGTGTCTTTGTAAAGTTGTTGACTAATGTAGTCTCTGTTAAATCAAGTTTTAGAAGAGATGGACTAATCTCCCCTTTTCTAATACACTCATCAAGTTGTTCTGCAAAGTTAATTTCATTTAACTGTCTTGCATTGATATTAATAGATAGATATTCAAAGTTAATAATGTGTGCATTTTTCCAAACATAGAGTTGTCTACAAGCCTCTTTTGCAACCCACCAACCTACTTTTGTAATAAGTCCAGACTCTGTAGCCATTGGTATAAATCTATCAGGCATAATAAGACCTTTAGTAGGATGATTCCATCGAAGCAATGCCTCTACAGCATTTAAAGTATTGTTACTAATAGAGACAATTGGTTGGTAGTAGAGTTCCAGTTCATTGTTCTCTATGGCAGATTTTAGGTCATGTTGTAAAGAGGTTAGTTCTTGCTGTTTTAAATCTAGTGAGTGGTCATAAAATCTTATATTATTTAGTCCCTCGCGTTTTGTTTGGTACATTGCCATATCGGCTTTACGAATAATCTGTTCTGTATTATTTGAATTTGGTTCAATTAGGACAATTCCTATACTACTTGTCATATAGAGGTCTAAACCCTCAATATGAAATGCTTCATTAAATATTTCTTTAATTTTTAAAGCTATATTTTTTGCCTCTTTTTTGGCTATTTTAAGTTTTTTAGTATAAAAAGGAATTATCATAATAAACTCATCGCCACCAATACGAGAGAGGTATTTTTTGTCAATCTCTAAAGCTTTCAGACGAGAAGCAACTTCAAGTAAAAGTTTATCTCCTACAATATGACCAAAGGTATCATTAATTTGTTTAAAGTGATTTAAGTCCATATAGAAGAGGAACGAGTAGTAATCAATATGCTCTACTTTTTCTATTATCTTATCCATATAATTTTGATAATTTCGTCTATTAGGTAGGTCTGTTAGAGCATCATGTAGAGAGATATAGTTGATTTTTTCATAAGCATTATGTTCTATACTTTTATCTTCTATAGTGCCTATACCACCTATAATATTATTATTGTCATCATGTAATGAGGCGCAAGTAAGCTCAATCCATATTGGGTTATCTTGGAATGTAATATCAAAAGAACCTATGGTCTCTTTTTCCGAATAGTTAATTAGTACATATTTAAGTTTATCTATAACCTTTTTATCTTTTAAGTTATTAAGGTTAAAACTCTTTATATCTTTATCTAAACCAAGAAGTTTTTTAAACATACTGTTATATCTAAGAATGTTAAGATTATGGTTATAGTAAAATATACCAACAGGAGCTTGTTTTAAAAATCCAGTAAGCTTTTTCTCTTTTTTTACAAGTTGCTCTTTTGCCCATTGGTAACGCTTTTGCATAGTATATGTTTCATTAAATAGTTGATTTAGCTGTTTAATATCTAATAAAAGTATAAAATAAAAAATAGCAAGAAGTGTTTGTAATCCATAAGTATAATGAACATTAGAATAAGATAAAAGTATAAAAATAATAATAAATATAATCATTGTGGATAAAAAATAGCTTTCACCTGCCAAAAACCATTTT
>JALUKJ010000239.1 GCA_027056615.1 Campylobacteraceae bacterium
ATATAATTCCTTGATTAATCACAGTTATTACACATATATGTGATTAAATTCATTAACAAAAATCATTAAGGACTATTATGAAAAATATATTTTTAGTTTTAACACTATTGTTAGGAGTTATACTAAATGCCGAAACAATAAAAGCAGACTATAAAGTGGAATTTGGAATTTTTGGTGAAATAGGAATTGCCAATGCTATTCTAACACGAGACAAGAACTTATATCAGATAGATGTTCAGTTAAAAGCAACAGGTTTGGCAAAAACACTTTCAGGTGGACGAACAGAACATCATATCTCTAAAGGACATATTGAAAATGGATTTATGGTTTCAGATATGTATCAAGTTATTAAGTCGCATGGTTCCAAAACAAGTAATAAAGTCTATACTATTGACCACAAAAATAAAATAGTTACAAAAAAGTACAAGAGTTGGAAAGATGGTAAAGTAGATGGTGAGAGCAGTGAGAAATTAAAGTTCTACTCAAAAGATGACCTCTTGACACTCTATTTTAATTTAAATAAAAAAATAGATAGAACAAAAGAGGACAAACACTATACTTTTCTTGCTGTAGGTGCTGAAAAGCAAGATGGAAAAGCAGAGATTTATATTCCTAAAAAGAGTGACTATAGTGAGTATGAAGAGATGGTAGGTAAGAATAATAACTCTTGGTATGCACGAGCCATTATTCACCAAAATATCTTCTCTAGTGATAAAGGTGAATTAATGTTACGTATAGGTAATGATGGTATTACTCAAAAAGCTGTCTTAAAAGATTTGATTTTTTTTGGGGATATTCGAGCCGAGAGAATATAGAATATAGGAACGGTTGCTGTAGGTTCGATTTTATCGAACAAAAAATTAGAATTTTAAAAATAATCTGTTCGATGAAATCGAACCTACAGGTTTAGAACGTTTTAATTTTTTCTTGGAGGGAGCTTTTTAAAGCAGTTAAGACACCTTCTACTCTCTTTTTTTACAATGCTACTTTTTCTAGCTTTAACTTCTCTAAATTGTGGTCTAAAGTGTTTAACAAGTTGTTTAAGCTTTCGGTACTTTCTCCCCTTTAATCTTACCTTTTTAGATTGTCGTTTTGCTACATATCGTGCAGGATTAATGGCATGACCATTTTTATAAAGTCCAAAATGTAGGTGAGGTCCAGTACTTCGTCCAGAAGTTCCAACATAACCAATAACTTGCCCTTGTTTTACGTAAGAGCCACGATTATATTTTCCAAAGCGACTCATGTGGGCATAGAGGGTTTTTATGCCACCTGAGTGTTTTATCTCAACAACACGACCATAACCACCTTTCCAACCTTTATAGACAATTTTTCCTGATGAACTAGCAACAATCCTAGTCCCTCTTCTTGCTGCATAGTCAATTCCTAAATGGGCTCTGTATCGGTGTAGAATAGGGTGATATCTACTTTGAGTAAATCGACTAGAGATACGAGTATAAGATACTGGAAGAATAAAACGTGTAGTAAATGTACGTTGGTATTTAATACCTCTAGAGTCATAATATTTATTATCATTCATTAAAAAGCCATAATATGGTTTTCTATTAATCTCAATAAGACAAGCTTCTATCTTTGGACTAGTGAATGGTTTATTGTGTCGGTATCTTTGAGTATAGAAGAGTATAACCCTATCACCTCTTTTCATTTTACGTAGAGGTAGGGCTTTAGAATAGACCTCTTGAATCTCTTTATAGTAATAGTGTGTTTTGGTTGCTCTATATAAATCTTTATCTAAACCATTTTTAATTCTAATAGAGATGGTTTTTTCTATAAGTTTATAGGGAATAGGTATATAGTTAGCAATATAACCTTGTTTTATTCTTTTGATTTGCAACATTAAGTCATCTGAAACAGGAATATTAATTGTAGATATTTTTCCTTTTTTCCAATTAACGCTATAACTTTGTCCAGATTTAATCTCTTGAATAAGTTCTCTATCTTCTCTGTCCATATTATAATAAATTTTTTGAGGAATATGATGTTGTTTTAAAAAGCTTAAAAAGGTGAGCTTTTTGCTCCATTTATACTCTTTTGCATTAGATTGTTGCATAAATAGGGTTAGTAGAATAATAATTGATATTAGTTTTAAATTCATATAGCTTCTTTGTCATTAAATTTTAAAGTATTCTAACGGAAATATGCTAAACTTTCAAAAAAAATAAAGGTTTTTTTTGAAAAAATATATTTTAGGCATTGATAGAGGGATTCTATTTATGCTTTTAGCTTCACTTTCGTTTGCTGTTATGGGTGGTTTTGCTAAAACAGTTAGCCAAGCTCTTCCTCCTGTTGAGGTAACCTTTTTTAGAAATGTTTTTGGTGTTGCTTTGGTTGGATTTGCCATTTATAAATCTCCTCTAAAACAGATAGGTGGAAAACCTCTTTTGTTACTTTTTCGTGGAACTATGGGGTTTGTAGCACTTTTAGCTTACTTTTATATTATTGCTTTTATTCCACTTGGAGAGGCTGTGACCTATAATAAAACTTCACCCATATTTGTGGCTATTTTTGCTTATATTTTTTTAAATGAAAAACTAAACAAATCAGCTATTGTGGCTATTCTCTTAGGTTTTATTGGTATGGCATGTATCTCTTTGCCACAAGAGGGAGCAAGTTTTAGTAAATATAGCATGTTAGGAATTTTTTCAGGAGTAGGGGCAGCGTTAGCCTATACCTCCATTCGAGAGCTTCGAGCCTATTATGATACACGAGCTATTGTTATGAGCTTTATGGGGATAGGAACATTAGCCCCTTTGCTTTTAATGGCTCTTTCACCTTATGTCGAACCTCCAAAATATTTAGAATTTATGTTTGATGAGTTTGTTATGCCTCATGGGATTCTTTGGCTTTATCTTATTATAATGGGGTTATCAGCAACAGCTTCACAAGTACTTATGACTAAGGCTTATGAGTATACTAAAGCAGGAATTGTTGGAACTATCTCTTACTCTAATATAGTCTTTGCACTTATTATTGGTATTGCTTTAGGTGACCCTATACCAACACCTTTGAAAATTTTGGGTATAATTTTGGTCATAATTTCAGGGCTGATTGTCGCTCTAGTTAAGGATAAAAAATGATACTAATAGCAGGGCCTTGTGTCCTAGAGAGTCGTGACAATGTTATGAGAATTGCAGAAAAT
>JALUKJ010000240.1 GCA_027056615.1 Campylobacteraceae bacterium
TTTAGAAAGTTTATGGCTTTTTCTAGGTCTGCTCGTTTCATTTTTTTCTTTTTTATGAAACTGTATTATTTTTTGGATAAATATTTACTTAATGGGATGCCTTGGTTTTTATAGGGGATACCTCTTTAACAATTTAAAGAAAAAGAGAAAAGACCCTAAACTCCAACAAACTCAATCATCTCCTCTTCTAAAAGGTAAAGCAAAATCCCAGTAGTAGGCTTTTTCACAATAGTCTCAATCGCCCTTCTATAATAACCAACCTGACGTAGATGTTTTTGATGATACTTCTTAGAACTCTTATAGTCAATCACCACACACTTATGCTCATACTCCAAGAGTAAATCTATCTGCTTTAGCTCCTTATTAAAAGAGAGTGACTGTTCACGGCTTATGGTTGCTCCCTCTAAAAGCTTTTTAAAGTGTTCATTGGTTACAAGGGCTAGAACTCGACTCTTTATCTGCTCTATTGCTTGTGTGGTTAATTGTAAACCATAACGGTTTTTAGTTGCTAAAAGAGCATCGGCTAATCCCATAATGGAGAATGAGGGAAGCATCTCTAAGGTGTAGTGCAAGGCTGTTCCAAATAGAATTGCTTCATAATCTTTCTCTTCCTCTTCATCTTCTTTGTTTACCTCTTGTTCTCCATAGTAAGTGATGGGTATTGTTTCGTATTTTAATTCAGTGTTCGATGAAATCGAACCTACAGATTTAATTGTTCCTCTTTGCATTGGTCTTATGCCTAGTGGGTCAAAGATTGAGCCTTTCTCTTTGCGAATAATAGTCATGCTCTCTACTGCTCTTGTAAGTGCTACATAGAGTACATTCATTTTGTCTTTTTCATTGAGTAGCTTCTGTTTGCCTAGAAGTGTTGCATAGTTCTTATCGAACTGTTCACGACCACCCATTTTATAAAAAATCTTCTTTACATGAAGTCGCTCATCATACTCATATAGAAGTGTAGAATGGTCAGGAGCATTGCCTTTTAGTCGGTCAAGTACAATTACATGTTTAAACTCTAACCCTTTAGAGCCGTGAATAGTCATAATCTTAGCCCCTGCTTTACTTGAAGAGCTAAGAGCAATCTGTGAAAGTTCAAACTCCTCTAAAAAGAGTTGTATATCTGAAAATTGTGCTGAAAACTCCAACAGTTTCAAAAAGTTTAACTCATTTTCAAAATATCCAAAAAGAGCAATAATCATATGTACTACACTCAAAGGTTGCATAAAGGGGTGAAACCAATTCAAATCAACCTCATCTAACTCTTGATTTACTCTTTGAAGTAGTACTTTAGCGTCAAGCTCATTCCCCTCAAAGAGGTAACGCACCATTGCCACTACAGAAGCCACTTTAGGAGTATGTTTTAAAGAAGAGGAGGTCTTTAGAGAGGTATGATACCCCTTAAGATAACATGCCTCTTGCAGGGTTGCTCCATCTTTATTAGTAGAGACCAAAAAGGCTATATCTTCGAGTACAATACCCTTTTTAAGCAAACTCTCCAACTGATTAACAGCCTCATCAAGCAAATCTTCACTCTCCACCACAGCCACATACCCTTCACTAACTCCCTCTTTAGACTTTTGAGGGATATAGTCATGCATAACAGGTTCAAACCACACATTAACTTGCTCTACTATGGCTTTTGAGCTTCGATAGTTGGTATCCATATGCTTTATCTCAATATCATAACTATCTGCCACTGCATCAAAAAGCTCCTCTACCCCACCTCTAAAACGGTAAAGTGACTGTTTTGTATCTCCCACATAAAAGAAACTCCTAAACTCTGCTGTTCCATGCCCTGCTGTCACTTCATCAATTAGAGGTTTTAAAAGTAGAAACTGCAAAGTAGAAGTATCTTGAAACTCATCTAGCAAAATATGTCTAAAACGGCTATCTATCTTAAAATACAAAAACTCTTTGTTAATACTCTCATGCAAAAGTCTATAGGTAAAGTAGGTTAAATCATCAAAACTAAGCACCCCTAACTGTCGAGCCGTACTAATGTTCGTATTCTTATAGTAGTCATAGATGGAAAAAAGGTTATGTAATACCACCTGCTCTTTTATCTTAGCCCACTCTCCTAAAAGACCTTTTAACTCTAAAAATAACTCATTTATGAGTGGATTTTTCTCCACATATTTTTTGTAGTTTCGATGTTCAAGCAGAGAACTTTTCTCAAAAACCGACTTTTTAAAGAATGCTTTAATCTCAATAGGCTCAAAGTTTTTAATAGCTGTTTTAGACGCTCCACTCTCCACCACTAAACTATATAGCTCACTACGCACACTATCAATCTGATTTTCAATCTCTACCGTTGAGAGGAGTTCATAATTTGCTTTAGGTAAAAGAGGGTCAATCTTATAAAAGTTCTGCATCAAATCAAACATCTTTAAAAAACGTTTATCTTCAATATTCATAGCAAGTTTTACCAGCTGATGAAGCAGAGAGTTAGCTTGAACCTCATCTAAAAAGTTCTGCTCCTTTTGCAAAGGGTCAATCTCTCGCGTTACAAAATCTGGTTCAATATCAATATAGAGCGAAGCCGAACGTAAAATAGAGGTAAAGAAACTGTCAAGTGTAACAATATAGTTTGTAGAGTTTAAAAAGTTCTCCAACACCTTAGGCTGTCGCTCTAAAATTTCCTCTTTGCTAAAGCCTGTCTCTTCCACAATTTTAGAGAGTTCTGCTATTTTATCTTCTAAATTTATAAGTAATGAAATAACCCTCTGTTTCATCTCTCCTGCTGCTTTGTTAGTAAAGGTTGCAGCTAAAATATTACTAGGCTCTTCACCTAAAAAGAGTAAAGAGAGGTAACGAACAGAGAGGGCAAAAGTTTTACCTGACCCTGCCGAGGCTGAGTAGGCTAGTTGGGGTTTGAAGCTCATATTGTTTAACTTTTTTAATCTATTCTATCAAAAATGATAGATTTAATCAAGATAGAGTATTATTTGACAGCAATCCTAACTATACCAACGAATCTACCCCTATTCAAATAAATCAAATAAAAAAAGCCCATCTACCCTTAAAATAATATAAAATACAAAAAAGGCTAATAGTAAACAATCCTCCAAAACCCCATAATAAGTAAGTTTTAGGCAATAATATAGTGTCGTTATTAAAAAAATCCATGTTTTTACTCCAATAATTGGGCATCCTTCATAT
>JALUKJ010000241.1 GCA_027056615.1 Campylobacteraceae bacterium
CGATGAAGAACTTCTAAAAAGTATATATAAAATCAACTCAAACAAGGTTATATTACTTGCAAGTTTTTCAAATAGAACACACTTTGAAGAGTTAAGTGTTAATGTTGCTAAAATTTTATATAAACCAATTACTCCAACAAAGGTTATTCAAGGACTTAATGCAACTGAAAATAGTAATAAAGATATAGAGCTAGATAGTAAAACAAATGTTACTTTTGAAAAAATTAAATTTCAGGGAAATGTTCTTGTTGCAGAAGATAATTTTATTAACCAAAAACTTATTAAACAAGTTCTACTTAAATATGGTGTTACTGTAGAACTTGCAAATAATGGTTTAGAGGCTTTTGAAAAACGTAAAAGTAATAACTATGACCTTATTTTAATGGATATTCAAATGCCAGTAATGGATGGTGTTGAAGCAACTCATGAAATCATAAACTATGAAGTAGAAGAGAAACATCATCATGTTCCTATTATTGCGTTGACAGCTAATGCACTTACTGGTGATAGAGAGAGATTCTTAGAGCAAGGCTTAGATGAGTATATAGCAAAACCTATTGAGACAAATGAACTCCTCTATATCTTAAAAAAGTTCCTTAAACCAAAAACTGAAGAGGAGAGCAAAAGCTATTCACCTAAAGTTTTAGAAAAAGTTGAGAAAAAAACAGAAGTATCTAAAAATGAAGGTATTTTAGTGTTAGATGAAGATAATTTATCTGATAAACTTAATATTTTAGAGGAAGAGTTAAATAACAAAGAAGAAGAGCGTAAACATAGCAATAAAAAGATTCTTATCTTAAAGAAAAATCCACTAGAAGCACAGATTCTCTCAAAAGTTATTGCAAATATGAACTACGACATTGAGATTGTGCATCGAGCTGATGAACTAGAAAATTTTATTGATAAAGAGGAGTATGATATGCTTCTTATTGACAAAGAGATAGAACAATTCAATGAAAAGATTTTAAAAAAACAACACAGAAATATGAATGTAATTATGCTCTCTCAGAACCAAAGTAGTGAACACTATAATACAAATCTTATAAAAGAGATTCATGTTGGTATTATTAAACGAGACAATATTCAACAACTAATTAAAAAATATAGGGGATAGAGATGATTTTTAAAGTTCTTATTGTAGATGATGATTATATCAATAGGAGATTGCTTGTCTCTTTGATTAAAAAAGAGTTATATCATGTTGATATTATTGAATCTATAGATGGAGGTCATGCACTCCAACTATGTGAAGAAAATCCAGATATTCAACTTATTTTACTTGATGTTGAAATGCCTAGAATGGATGGTTCTGAGTTTTTAAAACACTATTTCAATACTAATAGTAAAAACAATATACCCATTATTGCTGTCTCTTCTAATGATGTAAGAAGTAAAGAGATTCTCGCACTTGGGGCAGGTTCATTTATTGTGAAACCCATTACAGAAGAGAAACTTTTAGATGCCATACGAGAGGTACAACAAAATTAACGACGTTTATTAAAAGCATCACGCTTCGTAGTTTTACGCTTCTTTTTAGTAGGTGTAGAGCTATTCTTCTTCCGTCCAAAAGCACCGTCAGTCTTTTTCTTTCTATCAACTACTTTTCTAGCTCCTCGTTGTGTTTTTTCAAGCTTTGGTGGTGTATAACCATCTATCTCTTCTCGTTTTATAGACTTTCCCATTAGACGTTCTACATCTTTTAATGCAATCTCCTCTTTAGTGGAAACCAAAGTAATAGCAAGACCTCTTTTCCCTGCTCTACCTGTTCGACCAATTCTATGCAAAAAATCACCTGTTACATGAGGAATATCAAAGTTCATTACTACTTCTAAGTTAGGAATATCTAAACCACGACATGCAATATCTGTTGCTACTAATATCCTAACTTTCCCCTCTTTAAAGGCTTCTAATGCTCTAGTGCGTCTACCTGAACTCTTATCTCCATGAATAACTGATGTCTTTAAGCCACTTAAATTTAACTCCTTTGCAACCTCATCAGCTTCTTGTTTTTTTCTAACAAAGACCAAAACCTGTTTATAGTTACGCCAACCAATTAAAAAGGAGAGTAGTTCTATCTTTTTCTCTTTGATTACAGGGTGAACTAATAACTCAACATTTTGAGCCGATGTTCCCATGCTGTCTACTTCAATAAGTTTTGGTTTATTAAGAATCCTCTGAGATAAACGCTTTACAGAACCCGAAAGTGTTGCTGAGATTAGAACATTTTGTCTCTTTTTAGGTAACTTTTCAATCACCTGCATTACCTCATGCACAAAACCCATATCTAAAATGGTATCTGCCTCATCTAAAACTAAATATCTAACAGACTCTAAAGAGATATTTTTTTTACCAATATGCTCCAAGAGTCGCCCAGAGGTAGCAATAACAATATCAACTCCACTTTTTAGTCTATTGGCTTGAGAAGTCATATTTGCACCACCATAGAGTACTATAGATTTTAGGGGCAAGTATTTTCCATAACTCTCAACACTCTCATGAACCTGTTTTGCAAGTTCTCGTGTAGGAACTATAATAATAGCTTTTAACCGATGTTCACCAACTTTAATATCTTTATAAAGTTCTTGTAAAATAGGTAGAGTAAAACCTGCTGTTTTGCCTGTACCAGTTTGAGCTCCAGCCATAATATCATGACCTTGTAGCATAATAGGTATTAGTGCTTTTTGAATTGGAGTTGCTGACTCATAACCTCTATCTTTTAAAGCTTTTAAAATTTCTGAAGAGAGACCTAAGGTGGCTAATGACATATTGACTCTTTATTTTTTATTATTATACCTTATATATCCAAACGATAACTATCATAAGCTAAAAGCCTGTTCTTTTGAATAGTATTTTTTAAATTATTAATATACTCATCTCTTAATTCAGAGTAGTTTCCTAAATATTTAATCAACTCAAATGGGTCTTGAGTCTCCAACCTCTTCTCTCTAAACTCTTTATATGCTTCTTTGGTTGAAAGAGTTAAAAAATAATCCCTAATTGACTCCTCTAATGAATTATATTTTTTAAGATATACAGTTTTTTTACCTCTTTTTTCAGAAGCAGGTATTCGTTTATCATTCACATTAAAAGACCAAATACCAAAAACATTATTAGCTTTTTTGAAAAATTTAGAAGTACCCCAACCACTCTCAATAATTGCTTGTGCAATAATAATACTTGTAGGGTGTATTTCCATCTTATCATATAGTTCATCATTACTCTTAGCCTTAAAGATTTGTCTCTTTTTTGTCAACCATAATCTATCTGATACACTTAATTTATCTTTTTTTAGTAATTCTAAAAGATGTTGCTTATCTTTTTCTAGGTGATACTTAGCAATAAGAATAGAGGGAAGCATCATATCAATAAATATTTTTTTCTTTTGAGCAATACTCACCTTATCTAGCTTAACACTTTTAGTATATATTATTGGCTTTACTAATGGAGTATCTATCTTAAAATGGTTTTATTTAAATCAAATATGCTATTTCGTTTCATCATTTTCCCTTCAACGACTCATAGACTCACAATAGAGACAATTAGTATATCTAAACTTTAATTAAATTTAAATAATTAGTGTTATATTTTAACAATTTTATGAATTATATCTATTTTTTACATAATTAATGATATTATTATTATTACCAATTATAAGGAGGAGGTCTTATGAAAAAGCATAGAGTTATAGGGCTAGATATTTTTAGAGGTTGGGCATTACTGTTAATGGTAATCTACCACTTTAATTATGACTTAAGCTATTTTAATATCATACAAATCAATCTCAATAGCTCAAATTTTTTCCTACTATTTCGATATACTATTATCAGCATGTTTCTACTCTCTATGGGTATCAGCCTATCTTTAGTACACAGAAAATCAATTTTATGGAAAAAACTAAAAAAACGCATTATACTTTTAAGTTTAGCTAGTCTAGCCGTTACAGTAGCTACATATATAGTCTTTCCAAACGCATGGGTTTACTTTGGAATTTTACACTTTATTTTACTCTCTTCAATACTGGCTTTACCTTTTCTAAATCATCCTAAAATAGCTCTTATATCTGCTATTTTAATTTTAATTGGCTCTGCAACAGATAGTTTAACAGTTCACCCTCTTTTTAATTTTCTACAACCAATTTTACATCTTCCACCCGTTCATACGCAAGATGTAATAGCTATCTTTCCATGGTTTGGAGTTGTTCTTTTAGGAACTGTTATTGCATACTATAAAGTACATCAAAAGATTTTTACCCACAAAATATTTAGCACAAACTCTCCACTTAACAGATTTCTAAAATTTATGGGTCAACACTCATTATTTATATATCTTATACACCAACCCATTCTATTTTTTGCTTTTGATAGCTACTTTAAATTTTTCACCTAATTCAAAGCAAAAAACAATAGAATAAATCAATTTTAAAAACGAGAGGGTTTTACACCATGCAAATTAATCTAAATAACAAAAGTGTCCTTTTAGGCGTTACGGGAAGCATATCTGCTTATAAAGCGTGTGACTTAGCAAGACTATTTATAAAAGCTGGAGCTTCGGTTCATGTTGTTATGACACCATCTGCCCAGCGTTTTGTCTCGCCACTCACATTTGAAGCCTTAACACGAAATGCTGTTTTAACGGAGAATTCTGAGTCTTGGGCTAGTGAATTAAATCATATAGATATTGGTAAGAAGTGTGATGTATTTGTTATTGCACCTGCAACAGCTAATACCATTAATAAAATATCTAAAGGTATTGCCGATAATATCTTAACTCAAACAGCTCTTGCTTTTAACAAAACACTGCTTGTAGCTCCTGCTGCTAATACCAATATGATTGAACACCATTACACTGTTGGTTCTCTTAAGATGTTAGGGGTTAATGAGGTGCGTATTATTGAACCTCAATCAAAACTTTTAGCTTGTGGAGATGAAGGTAATGGAGCATTAGCTAAACCATCTGCTATTTTTCATCAAGTTGCACAAGCCCTACTCGAAGAGGAGTTTTGGATAGACCGTAAAGTTGTTATAACAGGAGGAGGAACAAGAGAGAAGATTGATGAAGTACGCTACCTATCTAACTTCTCATCAGGAAAAATGGCAAATGCACTAGCAACGGCACTTTATCTAAAAGGGGCTGATGTATGTCTCATTTCAACTATGCCTCATAGTCATATTCCAAAAGAGATTTATACAATTGATGTTGAATCAGCAAAGGAGATGAAAGATTATACCATTGATGCTGTTCGTGTCTCTAAAAAAGGTAAAATGAGTAAAGCAACTATAAATTCATCTGAGCCTATTCATCTTATTCAGAAAAAACCTTACCTATTTATGGCAGCAGCTGTGGCAGACTACACACCAAAATTCCCACAAGTTGGTAAAATAAAAAAAGCAGATATTGGAGAGAAGTGGAGTATTGAGCTTAAACAAACAGCTGATATTTTAAGTGAAGTCAATAAATTAGGATTAAATACCATTGCTTTTAAAGCTGAAATGGATGAAAAAAATGGTTTTTCTAATGCAAAAAGCTTAATTGAAAATAAAAATGTAGATGGAGTATGTTATAATCTCCTAAAAGATTCTCAAAGTTTTGGAACAACAGAACATAGCATTACTTTTATTACTCCAAATAAAGCAAAAGATTTGGGAAATGGTTCAAAACTTGATTTATCTTTTAAAATATTAGATGAAAGTCAAGCATTAGAAAATGAGCAAAAATAAAAATATATTAAAACATCTTGCCATCATTATGGATGGCAATGGACGCTGGGCAAAAGAACGTAATCTTATCCGTACTAAAGGTCATGAAAAAGGAGCAGAGGTTACTAGAGAAATTACTCGTTATTGTGCTAAACACCCTACTATTGAAACTGTAACCTTTTATGCATTTAGCACAGAGAACTGGAAACGCCCCAAGTACGAAGTAAACTTTCTTATGAAATTGCTTGATAGTTGGCTTAGAAATGAGCTGGAGACCTATCATAAATTTGGCGCTAAGTTTGAGACAGTTGGAAACATTGAGGGTTTTTCTCCTAAACTTCAAGAGACCATAGCTTATATCAAAAAAGAGACAGAACACCACACAAATGTAATCCAAATATTAGCACTCAACTATGGTTCACGAGAAGAGATAGCCAAAGCCGCATCACGCTTAGCTAATCGTGATGAACCAATTACCGAAGAGACTCTTGGAAATGAATTAAATACCCCTTATAAAGATATAGATATGATGGTAAGAACAAGTGGAGAGATTCGACTCTCTAACTTTCTACTTTGGCAACTTAGTTACAGTGAACTCTTTTTTACAGAAACATTATGGCCTGATTTCACAACTAAAGAACTAGAAGAGATTATTAACCAATATGTCAATAGAGACAGAAGATTTGGGGGAGTTTAGATGGAAGAATTAGCTATTGTAGTATTTATCTTTATATTTGGGATTATTATTGGCTCTTTTTTAAATGTGCTTATATATCGTATTCCAAAAGGTGATAGCATAGCATACCCTGCGTCAAAGTGTCAATCTTGTCAAACTCCTCTAAAGTGGTATCACAATATTCCTATCTTCTCATGGATATTTTTAAGAGGAAAGTGTGGATTTTGTGGTGAAAAAATCTCTATACAATATCCAATTATAGAGCTTGTAACAGGAATTATAGCTGTTTCACTATTTTATAAATTGGGGCTTGTTTGGTATATGCCTATTATATTTGTTGTCTTTGCACTTCTTTTAGCTTTAGTAATGATAGATTTTAAATATATGGCTGTCCCTGACAACTTAAACTTATTAGCACTTGCATTAGCTGTTATCTCACCTAATGTTTTAGGCTCACTTCATGACGCTCTTTTATCAGCAGGAGGATTAACACTATTACGATACTACCTTAGCTTCTTTTTAAACAAAGAGGCAATGGGTGAAGGGGACATTATTGTAGCTGGAACTATGGGGGCGTTACTTGGTTTTCCTCTTTTCTTTTATGCCCTATTTCTCTCTGCTATTTTAGCTATTGTTCCATCACTTATGGCAAAAGATAGAGCTGTACCCTTTGTTCCTTTTTTAGCAATGGCTACATTTATTGTCTATATGTTTGACACTCAAGTCTCTTCATTAGTGGATTTTATTATTTATGGCTAGAAGAGTAAATATCTCAACCTATCTATCGAAGAACTTTACTAGCTCTTTTTTGACTATATTTCTACCCCTATTCTTTATAGGTTCACTTGTTTTTATTATTAAAATTTCAACTTTAACAGCCTCTATTCAAGTTAACTTTTTAGAGCTTATTCAGATTTTCTCTTACCATCTACCTGAAATTCTTTTCTATATTTTACCTGTCTCCTTTTTGGTTGCTACAGCTATTACCCTACTTCGCCTCTCAACAGACAATGAACTCATTGCTCTTTTCTCTTTGGGAGTAAATGCACACTCATTGGTTAAACGGCTTTTGTTTATTGGTTTTCTTTTTTCAATTATTTTACTTATGCTCTCTTTGGCACTTATGCCAAAAGCTAGACAGCAGTTTAAGGCGTTTCAGTATGAAAAAACAGCACAAGCACAAGTTAATATTAACCCCTCTAAACTAGGGCAAAAGTTTGACAATCTATTTATCTATGTAAAGAGTAAAGAGGGA
This sequence comes from Campylobacteraceae bacterium, assembly GCA_027056615.1. GTDB lineage: Bacteria > Campylobacterota > Campylobacteria > Campylobacterales > Sulfurovaceae > UBA1140. The sequence goes on from JALUKJ010000241.1 coordinate 7,628, forward strand.
AAAACTTTAAGAGATGTGGTTATTTACCAACGAGATAAAAAAAATAAAGCTCAACTATTTATTGCAAAAAAGGCAAATTTCGATACAAATAAGTCACTTATCACTCTAGCTCTAAACAATGGTTCAGGCTATACTTTTTCCAATGACTCCATAGAAGAGATTAATTATAAAACAATGAAAGTCTATAAAAATTTAAACTCCGAAGCTTTTAACTATCATAGCATTATTGACTACTGGATAGAATTATCAAAAAATGAGCATAAAAAACGAAAGATACTCTTTTTCTTCTTTTTAAGTTTTATTCCTATGATGGGACTCTATTTTATAGCCTCTTTTGCAATTATTAACCCTAGATACAACCGAAATTACGCCTACCCTGTTTTAGCTATAGTTACCATTATTCCTTATGCTATTGCAACAACACTTGACAAACAAGGTACACCATTAATTACTATAGCCATTATTCCAACACTTATGATTTTGGGTTATTTTCTCTTTAGACGTAATGTATTAAGGTACTTTTAGATGCGTGTTAAAGCCTCTATTTCTTACGATGGAAGCTACTTTAAAGGATTCCAAAAACAGAAATCTACCAAACAGACCATCACCTCCGAGATTGAGTCTACTCTACGTTCGGTGGGAATTCATGACAGTATTAGAGGTTCAGGACGAACAGACGCAGGAGTTCATGCCACAGGACAAGTTATTGACTTTGAAGTTCCAGAGTTTTGGAGAGATTTAAAAAAACTAAAAATAGCTTTAAACCGAAAACTAAAATACATCTCCTTTAAACATCTATGTTTTGTAGATGATGATTTTCATTCAAGATTCTCTGCAAAAAGAAGAGTCTATCGTTATGTTTTCAAAACATCTCAGCCCTCTGTTTTTGAGCAGAACTATATTGCTTACTTCCCAAAGTTTAATAGAGAGCAACTACAACTAGCACTTAAAGCCTTTGAGGGAGAGCATGACTTCTCAAACTTTATAAAAACAGGAAGTATTACCCATACCAATGTACGAAAAATTTATAGAGCATATTATAAATATCATAAAGGCTACCACCTCATCTACTTTGAAGCCAATGGTTTTTTACGTTCACAAGTACGTATGATGGTTGCTTTTGCTATGCAGGTTGCTATGGAGAAAAAGAGTCTTTTAGAGTTGGAAGAACAACTTATACTTCAAAAGAGACATAGTACTAAACTTGCTCCACCTGAAGGGCTTTATTTGGCTCGGATTATTTATTAACCTGAGTTTTACGGAATACCATATCCACAAAAGCCTAAAAATAGGTAAAATTTTCAAAAATAAATATTTTATCGTTCAATTTTACTTTCTTAAATCAAATTTTTAATTTATATCTGTTTATGTCGGGATGAGGGCAACCCAACCTACGCTATTTAAAACCCTAAAATAAAAATCGTCCCCTCCCCCTCTTTAGACTCAAACGCTATATCAATACTCTAAGTGTTCAACAATTACTTCTGAAAGTATTAAATCATCTTCTAAAAGTAAAATATTCAAATATTATACCTCTTCATCTTGAAGTTTCATAAGCAGAACTAAGTTTCTAACACTATAAAAACTATCTACCTCTTTCCAACCAAGATTTAAGACTGCTTCTTCTAACTCTAAAAATGGTTCATTGTTAATATAAGCTTCAGGTACTTTTTGACCATCACTTGTATTTGTATATACTGTTCTAATGGCATAAATATCTTCAGTTAATGGTAAAGATTTTACATTGCTTTCAATTACATCAAATAGAACATCTATATCGTCTATAACATTATCAAACTCCTCAGCTCCACGATAACCAAAGTTAGATACAACCACTTGCCAATGTGAACCATTTATCTCCCAAATATCTGTGCCAACACCATTTTCAACTTTTTTTCCGTTTTCCCAAAAGGCTGTAATAAAAGTATGAAGAACAGTAACCTCAAACTGCTCAAAGGCAACTGCTATTGCCTCTTCATGAGTCGCCTCTTGTGCTACAAAAGACTCTACAAAACTACCATTTGGAAAGAGCATGGTAATATCAAGCTGTACCACCACCGACTCACCAAAATTTTCCATCTCAAAAACTACTGCTGTAATACCTGGGAAAAGACCATCTGCAAATAGATAATCTTCCATTGGCTCTAAGACAACACCATACTCTCCTAAAATCTCTATTAACTGATTATTAACATCTATATC
>JALUKJ010000242.1 GCA_027056615.1 Campylobacteraceae bacterium
GGGTTCTGATTTTTTGTTCGATGAAATCGAACCTACAGGATTTGAGCTTAATTCATTGGCATTGGACTAAAGTCTCCGATTCCTAAAAAAAGTGTAAACTACTTTTCGGTAGATATGAAGGATGCCGTTTTATCATTGTTTTTTTTACTATAATTCGCCTGAAAAATCTTATGATTTAAAGAAAATATAGGACATCTAAGAGGATACCTATTGAATTTAATTTATAATAAAATCCCTAAAAATAGGGCTTTAAAGTCTACATTCTAAGTGGTTCGAGTCCTCTAATCCACACCACTCTTTTATCTACACAACAATGCATCTTAAACAATAAAAATCTATCTATCATAAAAAACATCAATAAAGCTTAACTTTTCCTATAGGCTTTTAGCCTAATTTTGCTAAAATTCTGAAATTATTTTGGATAAAAGGATTGTAATGAATATTACAGCGACAAAGACAGATGCAGCTAATGCTTCTGTAGTAGCAACTATTGATGCTTCATACATTGAAAAAAGCATTAACAAAGCAGCTAAAAAAGTAGCAAAAACTGCTTCTGTAGATGGTTTTAGAAAAGGTAAAGTACCTTTAGCAATAGTTAAAAAGATGTACAAAGAGCAACTTCAACAAGAAGCTGAAAATGAAGCTGTGCAAAAAATTCTTGAAGATGCAAAAAAAGAGTTAGAGATTGATAGTGCTGATATTATTGCTGACCCTACTTTTAAAAAGTATGATAAACAAGATGATAAAATTGATCTTGAACTATTGATTTCACTCAAACCAACTATTGAAGCAGAAGATTACAAAAATTTAGCTCCAAAATATGAAGAGCCAACTGTAGAAGAGTCTGAAATTGATGAGAGATTAAAATCAATTTTAGAATCCAATGCTTCATTTGCATCACTTAAAGAGAAGAGAGCCTTAAAAGAGGGTGACCAAGCTAACTTTGATTTTGTTGGTAAAATTGATGGTGTAGAGTTCGATGGTGGAAAAGCAGAAGGTTTTGAGCTTGTTATTGGTTCTGGTCAATTTATTGCTGGTTTTGAAGACCAAATGGTTGGAATGGAAATTGGTGAGACTAAAGATATTACTGTAACTTTCCCTAAAAATTATCAATCAGATGATTTAGCAGGAAAAGAGGCTGTATTTACAGTAACTTTAAATGACATCAAAGAGAAAACAGAAGCTACACTTGATGAAGAGATGGTTAAAAAGCTTATTCCAAATGATGAAAATGCTACGCCAGAGACAGTAAAAGAGAAAATTGCTGAGCAGATTAAATCTGAAAAAATGTCAAAACTTTATAATGATGAGTTAAAACCTCAACTTATTGAAGCTTTAGTAGTTAAATATGATTTTGCACTTCCTAAAAATATTGTTGAACAAGAGATTGATGCTCAAATTAACGCTAAAGCAAGAGAGATGAGTGAAGAAGAGTTAGCAGAGTATAAAGACAATGAAGAGAAAATCAATGAGCTTAGAGAAGAGGTAAGAGAGTCTGCTAATAACTCTGTAAAAGCAACTTTCCTTGTTGATTATTTGGCAAAAAAAGAGGGTATTGAGGTTAATGACCAAGAGGTTACTCAAACTATTTATTATGAAGCAATGATGAGTCAACAAGACCCTCAAGAAGTAATTAAATACTACCAAGAGAACAATCTTTTTCCTGCTGTTAAAATGGGAATGATAGAAGATAAACTCTTTGCTAAAATTATTGGACTTGACCAATAATCCTTTTTTCCTAATATCCCCTCTTGGGGTAGGGTGCGATTGCTATCGCACCAATTAAAATTATCAAAATCAACAAATACAATTTATTATAACATCCTACTTCTAAGCAAAAAAAGTGTATTCTCCTAACCATTAAAATATTATATTAAAAGGTAACATTTATGAGTTATATTCCTTACGTTGTAGAGCAAACAGGTCGTGGTGAGAGAAGCTACGATATCTACTCAAGACTATTAAAAGACAGAATTATTATGTTAAGTGGTGAGGTTAATGACCAAGTTGCTTCAACAGTTGTAGCACAACTTCTTTTTTTAGAGGCACAAGACCCTGACAAAGATATCTACTTCTATATCAACTCTCCAGGTGGAGTTATTACATCTGGTTTAGCAATGTTCGATACCATGAATTATATTAAACCCGATATTGTTACTATTTGTATTGGTCAAGCAGCCTCTATGGGTGCATTTTTACTATCATCTGGGGCAAAAGGTAAACGTTATGCTCTTCCAAATGCAAGAATTATGATTCACCAACCATCAGGTGGAGCCCAAGGTCAATCAACAGATATTCAGATTCAAGCAGAAGAGATTCAACGTCTTAAAGATACGCTTAATGATATTATGGCTGAAAACTGTGGTAAAAAGTCTAAACAACTCGAAAAAGATACTGAAAGAGATAACTTTATGTCATCAAAAGAGGCAATGGAGTATGGGCTTATTGACAAAGTATTAACAAAAAGCTTTAGTTAAGGTAAATAATGATTCAAGATATAGTTATTTACCCAGATAAACGTCTAAAAATAGTCTCTTCAGAAGTAACAGAGTTTAATGAAGAGCTTCATCAACTTTTAGAAGATATGTACGACACTATGGTAAACAAAAAAGGAGTTGGTTTAGCTGCCATTCAGATTGGAGTACCTAAGCGTGTACTTATTATTAATCTTCCTGAAGAAGCTTCTAATGATGAAGAGATAAAAAAAGATGATACTTTAGAGATTATTAACCCTGTTTTTATTGAAAAAAATTATTCTTGGAAAAATCAAGAGGGGTGTCTAAGTATTCCTGGTTTTTATGAAGATATTGAACGTGCAAAACATGTAATTGTTGAGTATCAAGACCGACACGGTAAAAAACATACTATAGATACAGATGAATTTTTAGCTGTTGCACTACAACATGAACATGACCACTTAGAGGGTAAAGTTTTTATAGAAAAGCTTTCAATTTTAAAACGTAAAAAGTTTGAAAAAGAGTGGAAAAAGAAGTTTAAATAGCTTCTTCTACTCTGAATTGACAAAGCCCATCCCCAAAATATCTTGAATAAAATATAATTCGCAATCTTCTTTCATAATCTATGATTTGGGAGAGTTGTCCTGATTACCTATATATTCTTTTATAGTAAGTACCTAAAC
>JALUKJ010000243.1 GCA_027056615.1 Campylobacteraceae bacterium
CCCTATAGTCGAAACACCTTTATAAAAATATTCATTTTCTAAAGTTTGATTATGCTCTTTATTCTCCTCTTGTTTTATAAGAGGTGACTCTATGGTTATGAGTGTACTATTAACAAAACTTAAAAGCCTTCTTTTCTTATCTCTATCTCTAATTTGTCCAACTACTTCTTGAAAAGTTTTATTTTCTAAAATCTCAGGGTAATGAGTAAATTGTTTATCTGTTCTAATTTTATTTAAACCATGACGCTTCAAACTTTCTAAAACTTTAAAAAAATCTTCAAACTCATTCAAGTTTTGAAGAGGTAATGAGAGTTCATTAAAAGTAGAAAAGTTTACCATAAAACCAACTTATCCAAATCATCATCAAACTGGTCAAAAAAGCCTTTAGGATAATTGTCTATAGCACCATTTTTATCTATATTTATCTCATCTATTTTTGTCTCTAATTCATCTTTATCTTTTCTAAAGTAGTAAACTTTAGACTGTTCAGGGGTTAAAATACCTTTTTTAGTAGCAACTCTAATTCCATTTAAAAAGTGGTCGCTATGGGTCTCAACAATTATTTGAACACCATTAGCCGACGCAATGGCACAAAGTTCTGCTATTTTTGATTGTCCTGCTGGGTGTAGGTGAGATTCTGGGTTCTCTATAATAATCAAATCTCCCTCTTTAGCTTTTAAAATAGCTACAATGATAGGTAGTACATAAGTTACTCCAAATCCAATATTTAATGGAGTAAATTCATTTGTTGTATTTTCTCCATAAGTATAGCTATATGTTAAACTTACTTTTTGTAGTTCAGAATATATTTTTGTTGACATATCAATACCTGAACTTATATCTCCAAGCCATAATGAAACATTTTCAAAGAGTCTATTAGTTTGAGAATTTTCATGTCTTAAATTTTCTATATCCAGTTTTTTATGTCTATTTACTGTTAAATAGTGAGCTGTATATTCTCCTCGAAAGCCTATAAGATTCTTTTTAATTTCAATTTCAGATAGAGGATAAGTTATATTGGGGGAAATTCTATCTGTACAAATATATTGAAAATCTTGATTAAATAGATTAAAATGATAACGACGATTTGGATTACTATCTTCTATATTTATATTTAAATCAGAATCATAAGAAACTTTGAAATATTTTTCGTTGTTATTTAACGATATTGAAATTTCATCTGTAATACTATCTTGATATAAAGTATCAGTATAGTTACCAAGCTCTACATATCCATTTTCATTATTTAAAATTATAGTATTAAGATTATTTTTTAGAAAATCTTTAACTTTATCATCAAGCTTTTGGTTCTCCATCATTTTTCTAATCTTTTCTAATGAAACAGTTTGTTCTATAATATTTTCATTTTGTTTTAATAAAAGTAAAGTTTGTATAAAGGAGGATTTTCCAACACTATTAATACCTGTAATTAATGTTAAATTTTCTAAGTCAAGTTTAATTTCTTTTAGACTTTTAAAATTCTTTATTTCTACACTATCAATTTTCATTTAATACCTCATCTATTAATTTTCTCATTATTCTAAATCGTGTTTCAATAACCAATCTATCGCTTGTCCCCTCTGTAATAGCTTTTGCAAATTCTCCTTTTTCATCCTCTATTAATGCCCTAAAGCGTTCTAAAAAAATATCTTTTTTCTTAAGAAATAGCTCTCTATTTTCTATTTCACTAAAACATACCATAATAACATCAAATAGTGATTGATTAAGAGTTTTTTTATCTATACTTTTGGCTATTGAACGACTAAATTTATGATTTTCTCCATGAATATCTACAGTAAAGTTTAAAGTATCTATAAACTTTTCTTTAATAGCTTGTAATTTTTCTTCATTATCTATTGAATCTAATTTCTCCATTGCTACATCTAAATATTTAACCATTTTAGTAAGCTTCTTTTCTTCAAAAACAGAAAGTTCAAAAACAATAAATCTTAAAGCTAATTCTCTATCTCTCATTCGTTTGGAATTTAACCCAACTACTCTTTTAAAGACTTCATTTTCAGAAATTTCTTGTAAAAATTTACTGGCTTTTCGATTCAATGCTTGTCGTATCTCTTGCGTATTCAAAGATACTCCACCTGTATTAATTCTTTTAAATAAGGAGTACCTCACCTCCTTAGGTGTCTGTGCTTCAATTTGATGGGTTATAATTTGAGTATCATTAATTATTCTTTGTAGAGGTCTTGTTAAGTCACTATATTTTTTTCCATTTAAATCTAAATATTCTAAACCTGTAAGAGCAAAACCTTTTCTTTTTTCATTTCCATCTTCATCTAACTCAATCTCATTAATAATAAACTGCTGAATTGTAGAGAGTCTCTGTAATCCATCTACTACAATCCACTTTTCAGGGTCAGAAACATCAAAATAAAAAATAGGTAATGGCAATTTCAATAAAATAGATTCAATTAGACTACTCATCTGTTTTTTATTCCATAAATTTCCATATCTTTGAAAATCAGGATTTAAATCAATTTCATTATATTCTAATCTAGCAATCAAAGCAGATAGAGAAAGAACTACATTAGTAATTTTAATATCTTTTGTTGAAAAAGGATTTGTTATATGCCCATCACTATTTGTATCCTCTATTTCTGTTTCTTCTTCAATCTCTATTTCTTCATTCATAATATATCCTTTTTTCATCCTATTACTAAAAAGTAATTATACTCATTTAGATTTAAGCTAAGTTCTTCATTTATAGTCAACTACTCAATCAACCCAAACAACCAAAGAGGAATTTTATTCTCTTCCATCGTATAGTCAGTATCAACAACTACAAAACTATTCTTCACATCTTTAATCTGTTTAAATGATTTATTTCTACCACCTATTTCAAAAATATACTTATCAACTCTAAAGTCACCTATATCACTATAGTAAATGTTCTCAAAAACAGAAGCAAAAAAAGTCTCTCTTACTGTTCCAATGTCTACTTCTATACCAAACTCATCAGCATAAGTATAGAGTATATTGGTGTTGCTAAAAAGTAACTTTTCAGGTTTTTTTGAGACTTTAGTTGAGTATTTTCTGATAGGTTTAATAATCTTTGTTGCCTCTAAAATATTAAGATAAGTACTGAGCGTAGGGTGAGAGATTCCAAACTCTTTAGACAACT
>JALUKJ010000244.1 GCA_027056615.1 Campylobacteraceae bacterium
ATGCAAAATATCTCTTTTAAATATGTACAATATGATAAAAAACAAATAAATAATATAAAGAATAAAAAAAATGAAAATTTTAAAAAAAATAATAGTGAAGAGTATAAACCTTATAATAAGATTCAATATCTTCAAAAAAGAGTAATAGATTTTTTAATTGGTGGGGGACTATTTTTAGTAACCTTACCAGTGTTTGGATATGTTTATTATCGTGTAAAAAAAGAGTCTCCTGGTAAAATTTTTTTTACTCAGTCAAGAATTGGATTAAATGGAAAACCTTTTACATGCTATAAATTTAGAAGTATGCATGTTGATGGAAAATTTAACCCTTATACTCAAGAGAATGACTCTCGTATTTTTCCTTTTGGAAATGTTATGAGAAAGATGCGAATAGATGAATTGCCACAGCTTATTAATGTATTTAAGGGAGAGATGCATCTAGTAGGACCGAGAGCTGAGTGGGATATTTTGGTTAAAGATTATGAAAAAGTAATACCAAATTATCATAATAGACATCTTGTTGCCCCAGGTATTACAGGATTAGCTCAAGTTTGTTACCCTTATGGTCGTAATGTTGATGATGCTATTAAAAAATTAGAATATGATATGAAATATATTAAAAATTGGTCAATATTTAAAGAGATTAGTGTTTTATGGCAGACTATAGCAGTCGTTTTTGGTAAACGAGGTATGTAAAAATAGAAAATCCTTGTTGTTATTTAATATATTATGTTATAATATATTCCTTACTATAAAAGGATTTAAAATGAAAAAAAATAAATTATTTCTACGAGGACTAATAATAGCCCTCTCTCTCTTAACTTCAACTATAAATGCAACTGTTTATGAAGATGCAGAAGATAACTCTACTGCTAGATGGATAATTATAGATAATATTCCATCAGGTGCAACAGTAACAAATCTATATGATACTACTCTACAAAGTCATATTATTAATCTTCAAGGAGATAACTACAATAATGCTTATATAATTGGAGGTGATAATGAAAATAACAACTCTTGGCATAATACTCAAGAACCATTTTTAAAATGGAAAATAAAAAATAGTGGAGGATTTTTATTAGATGTTGTTGTCGAGACTCAAAATGGATTACGCTATATTCGTTATAGTGATACAGAAGTAGATATGGGAATTGAGAGTGGAAATATATTAAATAAAGCATTAGGGTACAGTGCTTCTGATGGAACTTGGCATACTTTTACTAAAGATTTAGAATCTGATTTAAAAAGTTATGAGTCAAATAATAGTCTAATTGCTATTGATGGGATTGTTATACGAGGAAATTGTAAAATAGATGATATTGAATTATTAGAAACTCCTCCTATAAAAAAAGATTTTATAGTTTATGAAGATGCAGAAGATAACTCAACAGCTAGATGGAGTATTGTTGAGAATACTAGTTCAACTGCTACTATATTAAATGTATTAGATGAGACTAGAGTTATTGAGTTTCACAGTAATGATTTATATACTAGTCAATACAAATTGAGTTTTCATAATAATAAAAATAACTTTAATATTAAGTGGAATATGAAGACTACAGAAGGTTTTATGATTGATATTGAGGTAATGACAACTAATGGAGAGCGTTTGCTAAGATATACAGATGAAGATATATCTGTCTCTAATATAGATGAAGATGTTCTTCTTCATGGATTAGGCTATCCTCCTGCTAATGGAAGTTGGAACAGTGTTATTAGAAACTTAGAGAAAGATTTAAAGAGTTTGGAACCAAATAATAACTTGTTGTCTATAGACTCATTTTTGGTTCGTTCAAATGGTAAGTTTGATAATATTGAACTTTTTACCTCTCCTGAAAAGGTTTATGAAGATGCCCAAAATGGTAATACTCAAAATTGGACTATTTATGCAGGAAGTAATACAGCTACAATAACAAACATATATGACAATAGTATTAAAAGTAGAGTTATCTCCCTTAATGGTAACAGTTATGCTAATAAGTATTTAATTGGAAGTGATTACCCTAATGAAGGAGAAGCTTGGAATGATACAAAACATAAAAATATTGAGTGCTCTATAAAAAACAGTGATGGTTTTGTACTCTCTTTAGTTGTTAATACCCAAAATGGTGTTCGTTATATCAATTATGTTGATGCCAATGACACTTTAGCTACTATAGATGGAGATACTTTACTTTATGGTATTGGAGAGAGTGCTTCTAATGGAACTTGGCATACATATATACGAAATATAGAGGCTGATATAAAACAGTTAGAGCCAACTAATAAACTTTTATCTGTTGAGGGATTGATTGTTATAGGTAGTATCTCTATTGATAATTTATCACTTTTTAATACTTTACATCCAACACAAAACCAAGCAGGATTGATATTGTCTTTTAATGATACAACTATCTCTTCATGGTATAATCTTAGAACAATGTTTGCTAAATATAAAGCAAGAGCAACCTTTTTTGTAAGTCACTTTTTCAGTTTAGATAACACTCAGATTAATCAACTTAAAACACTAGAAAATGAAGGTTCTGAGATAGGTTGTCATACATATAGTCACAAAGGTGTTCAAAAAGATTTTAATAGTGACCCAACTCGTGTAGATGAGTATATGCAAGACCAGATTATTCCAGCCTATAATCTTATGATAAATGCAGGGTTTAATCCTGTAAGTTTTGCTTACCCTTATGGTGAACATCAAGTAGATTATGATAATGCTGTACGAGCATATTTCCCAAATATACGTTTGACTTATGATGATTTTGAAGCTAATCTAGTAGACCAAAAATCAATTTATCATAGTAGCAATAGTCACTATAATTTTCTCTTTGGTGCAGGAATAGATACTGACTTTAATAATCCTATTTCAGAAATTGAAACAGCTTTAATTAAAGCTAGAAAAAATGGTGAGATTATTACCTTTTATGCTCATGATGTTGTAGATGATATTAATAAGAGTTATAATATTTTACCTCAAAAATTAGAGAGTGTTATAGAGAATGCTAAAAATTTAGGACTGAAATTCTATACATATAAAGAGGCTTATGCAGTAGGGAATCAAAACTAATGGATTTACAAATTGCAAAATGGAGAGATGATGTTCGCTCTCCTGTACTATTGAAAATTGATGATTTAGCTAATATAGAGATAAAAAAATCAAACTCTAAAGAGCTACAAATTGGTGAAGATTGGGGACACTGTGCTTTTGATAAAAACTCAATGTGGGATTTTTTGACAACACAACTTTTTAATAGATTCCCCAATATAAAAACAACTTTCTTTTTAGTTACTAAGCAGAGAGCCTCCATGACTAAAACAGGAAAATATAGCTATAACAAAGCGATGGATGGAGATGATAAATTTATAGACTTTCTTCGTTATCTATATAAAAACCCACAAGTAGAACTCTCTTACCATGGAACAACACATGGCGTAGCAGGAGAGAGAGTTGAAGATTTTGTTCAAGAGTGGGAGATGTTTGATTCATTAGATGAAGCAGTAGATACAATATCAAAAGGAGAAGAGCTTTTTAAATCTGTTTTAGGTTCATACCCTATGGGTGGAAAGTATTGTGGTTACAAAGAGGGAAAATTTGGAAAAGAGTCAATTTCTAAGTCAGGTTTTAAGTGGTGGTGTTTTCATGAAGATAATTTTATTTGGGATAAAAACTCAACTGATTCAAGATACACTTACGATGTAGGTTTTATTAATGGTGTAGTTAATATTCCTACTACAGTAGATGCTTCAAATCTATCATTAAAGATTATAAATAGGCTCTTTAGCAGAAAATATCTAAAGAGCCTCTATCTTTACTTTAAAGAGGGGAAAACAGTTGAGAAACATATAGAGTCACTCTATAATAATCGACAAATTATCTCAGTTTATGAACACACCTCTCCATATATGACTAATGATACGATTCAATATCCTAATATTGTTACAGATATAGATAACTTAAATCTTATATTTTCTCTACTTGAAAACAAGGATGTTTGGTATGCAACTTGTAATGAGGTTGCAGATTATTTTATTGATAAATCAAAAGTTACATTAGAAGTAGAGGAAAATCATTTTATCTTAATTGCTAAAGAGAAACTCAATAATGTTTTAACATTGACATTACCATATAATACGAAAGATTATGAAGTTATAAATAGTCAAGGTAAAAAGGTAGCAGAGTTTTTACGAAAAGAGAATACTCTATATTGTACTTATGCTTTTGAGATTAATGAACCATATACGATAAGTGAGCTTTAATGCTCACTTAATTTTACTTTTGAGATAAATGTTCTATTTTTTATAAGCTCTCTAAATGTAGATAGTGTTTCAGCAGATGAGTCAATACGTAAACTTGTTAAGATACCATCATTATCCCAATTTTCATGCCAATAGGTAATGGCTTTAAAGTTTATATATTTATGAGATAAAATAGTTTTAAACGCGTCTTTTAACCATTTTGTTTTTTTCCCTAATGGGTGATGGTCTGTAACTCCTAACTCTAAAATAGCAAATGGTTTTTTATTGGAAATCTCTAAAATATCTTTATAGTTATGTTCTAAAATTTCATCAAAGCTATCCCAATAGTTCTCAGCTGGATGAAAAGGTCCATAGATACTAATACCAATCCAATCAATATAGTCATCTCCAGGGTAGTAGTTTTTAGGTTTATTCCACTCCTCATTTGGCTCTGTTCTAATAGTAGGATGAAAAAACCAAGTTATATTATTTGCTCCTTCATTACGAAAAAGGTCAATAATATGTCTATAGGCTTGACGATACTTTTTAGGTGCATCACTTGCTTTCCCTCCATTGAGTACTCCACTCCACCCAAACCAATCTCCATTCATCTCTAATCCAAAATCCATAATAATAGGTATAGCATCAGCTTTTGCCTCTTTTGCCCATGCTTTAAGTTGCTTATCAAACATGCCACTGTTGATGTTATCAAGGCTATAAGTTATCTCTTTTTGATGCTCTTTAAGTGTACTTCTTGGTAAAAATCGAACATAAGGAGTAGCACCCATATCATGTATAGTATGAATAGATTGTTTAGGATACTTTAACCCCTTAAACCAATGTTGAGAAAATGGTATCCATGCTATTTTTTTTTGAGATAGTTTTTCAAAATTTTGAATCCTCTCTTTTGTTACTATATCCTCTTCACCCTCCAAATCGGGGAATGCAGAAAAATAGATTTGATTGTTTGGTGGAGGAGCTACTTTCAGACTCTTTTTTGTATTAAATATTATGGTAGCTAATACTATTAATATAACTATTAGAAAATATATAAAATATTTCATTAAAATGCTCTTTGTTTTCTATTAATTCTAAAAAGAAATAGGTCAAAAAGAAATTTTGGTGTAGAGATAAAGTTTCTACGCCATAATCTTCGTGGTTCTGCCATAAAACGTGCTAACCATTCAAGATGTAGATTTAGCCAAAATGAGGAGGGACGAGGTAGAACTTCTGCATAAAAGTCAAAAACAGCACCTATTGAAGAAGCAATTGTAAAGTTAAGTTGTTTTTCATTTGTATATAGCCATTTCTCTTGTTTTGGAGCTGTCATTCCCACAAAAAGTACATCTGGATTAAAATCATTTATTCTCTCTATAATCTCTTGATTTTCTTCTTTAGAAAATTCATTTTTATAAGGTGGAGAGTAGGTTTTAATTTTAATATTTGGGTACTCTTTTGCTATTTTACCTCTAATTTTAAACAGGGTTATCTCAGAAGCTCCCATATAGAAGACTTTTCCACCTCTTTTATTCATCTCTTTTAGTAGAAATTCATGTAAATCATAACCTGCAATTTTATAAATATGTCGTTTATATAGTTGTTTTGCTGCTAAAACAATACCACTTCCATCAGGAATTAATATATCTGAAGATATAAGTGCCTTATGAAAAAGTTTATCCTCTTTAGCTGTTATATATGAGTGAGGATTAATAGTATTGATAATTTGTCGTTTATTTAAGTTTATTGTATTAAGTGGATTTGTAAATATATTATAGTTCATTAAATTCATAATTATTTCCTAATTTTATTAAGCTTCTACCAAATATGTATGTAGTCGCTTTGAAATTTTGTCGCTCATTAAGTTTTTTTGAGCATAGTCAAAGTTAAATTGACCAATTTTATTTATATTTGTTTGATTTTTTATAAGTTGTTTAAGTTTTTCTTGTAAATCTTCTCTATCTTTTGGAATGGTGGTATATCCCATCTCCTCTTTAAAAAAATATTTTAATCCACCAACAGAAGTTGTAACAATAGGTAGACCAAAAGCCATTGCTTCAAGAACAGAGACAGGTAAACCTTCACTATAGCTAGGAAGAGTATAAATATGTGCTTCTCTAAAAGCTTTTGCTTTTGCTTCACCCTCTATATGTCCAAGTAGTTTAATGTTATTCATATTTGCAACATAATAAGATACCTCTTTAAAATGTGTACCATTTCCTGCTAACGTGAGTTCTATATGTGGGAACTCCTCTTTTAGTTTGTTAAATGCATCAATAAGTTCAAATACTCCTTTCTCTTTTTCCATACGTGCTAGAAATAAGATATTGATTTTTTTAGATAGGTCACTTTTTTTCTGTTTCTCTTCATAAGAGAAGTTTTGAAGTAGTGTTGAGTCAACAATAGTTGTCTCAATAATTACCTCACCTTTGTAACCCCAATCTATAATTTTCTCTTTTGCTTGAGGAGATAGGGTAATAATTTTTTTTGCTTTTCCATAGGTATTTAAAAAGAATTTTTGAAAATATCTGTCAACTTTTTTTTCAAACTCTATATCCCACCCATGAAAAAAGGCAATAAAGGGAATATCTTTTGCAATAAGTTGTTTTGCAAAAAGAGCCTCTCTAACAAAAGCTTTACTTTGAATAGAGGGGTTAAGTACAACCAAATCTACTTCAGAAGTACATGCTTTATGAAAAATCCATTGGTCAAGAGGCACTCCCAATATATTTTTACCACGATTTCCTACTTTAACAATGTTAAATTTAGTATCTGCAAACTTTTTAGTTGAGTCGAAAATAGCTGACCAATAGGAGCATATTCCCCCTTTATAAACTTTGTTAGGTATTGGTATAAGAATAGTTTTTATATTTTTATTTATCATTTGTATCTCCATATATATTTATTTCATCTTTTTTTAAAATTGCCAGATACGAGGCTAAAAATAGAACCATTGGGAAGAAAAATCCTCCCTGAAACATGTACTCTATTAATAGCCCCATAAAAATAGCAACGGTGGTAACATAATAAGTTGAGCCTTTATGCCTTTTTATAAATCTATATATTAAAAATAGGTAAGTAAAAAATAGAGAGAAACCAATAATCCCCTCTTGTTGTAGTACTTGAATATAGCGATTGTGTGCAAAAATATAGAGTCCTACATCTTTGTACATCTTTTGAGCAGCATAATCAAAGCCAAGACCAATATATAGAACACTAGGGGCTGGGTCAGTCCACCAATTATCAATAGCATTTTCCCAAAATACTACTCTTCCTGAACCACTACCTCCACTACTGTTATATTTATTTTTATCTTGAAATCTCATCTGTATAATTTGATTATGCTCATAAATATAGAGTCCTACCCCAAATAAAACAGCAGAAGATAGCAACATAAGTATAATTTTTTTAATATTTATAGTACGTAGATAGAGATAAAGTAGAACAATAATATACATAGTAAGTCCTGTTCTAACATAAGTTAGCATTGAAGCATAGAAACCAAAAAGTAGTAGAGCAAGATAGAAAAGATTTTCATAAATAGTGTTCTCTCTTTTTATATGTGTTGTAATAACAATCATTGCAAAGGCAAGAGTAATAGCTCCAGAGTGAGGTTTAATAAATGGACCAATAAGTCCATACTCTCCTGCTCGTCCAAATTCGGCAAGGTCATAGCCTAAAGATAGAGGTTGCAATACTCCTAACATATATGGCACAAATGATAGAATAATCATAATAGAGTAGTGTTTTACTAAAAATACTAAAGTACCTTTATGTTCAATCTTTTGGATAAAAAATAGGTAGAGTAGTGGAAACATCATCTCTTTTGTAAATAGTGTAATGGTATGTGAAAAGTACTCCAGTGAACTATATGAGATTAAAATTTTAAATGAGAATACAATAGCAAAAAATACAAAAAGTTCTATATGCTTTTCTCTAATGACTCTAAAAATAACAGGAAAAAAGAGAAAAAGCATAAGTATGAGTTTCCAAATAATTCCAAAGGTTAAACCTCCTACAATTTCGATAGGTTCTAAATATAGAAAGCCAAAAGAGACAGTATAAAATAGAAATAGTTTTAATATAGGATTCATATTATACGCTTCCTTCTTAGTACTATTAAGCTACCTATTGTCCAAAAAAACATAGAAAGCATCATGGCAATAGCTGCCCCATTAATACCATATATAGGAATCAGTAGAGCATTAAAAATAATATTGATACTAACTGCAATCATTAGAATCTTCATAAATATATGTTGATTGTCTGTCATATTTAATATAAAACCTACAGGTCCACAGAGTGCTTCTGATAGGTATGCAATATTGGTTATAAGAAGAGTTGTCGTAGCAACTGTAAATGCTGTACCAAAAAGTCCTAAAAAGAAATCTGCAAAAAAGTAGAGTAGTAAAAAAATAGGAATAGTAACTATTGTAATTATTATTAATGAATTGTTAAAAATTTTTTTTACTTTACCATATTCATTATTTGAATAGGCAGAAGATACTTTAGGAGAGATAAACGCTCCAATAGACATAGGAATAAAGGTTATAAGCATAGAAAGATTAATACAAGCATTGTAAATTCCAACTTGATATTCATCTAAGTAATAACTAATCATAAAGCTATCTATATAACCCATAATAAACATTATAGATGATGCAAGAAACATTGGATAGGAGTATTTTAAAATCTTTTTATTGTAACTTCCTCTCTTTAAAAGGTTGATTTTGTGTTGTTTTAAAAATTTATATATAAAAATAGTAATAAGTATTGTAATTATAATAATGGCTGTATATAAAATATAGATAGGGTCATAGTTGTAGTGAAAAAAAATAGAAATTGCTAATAGAGATGCAATAGTAAAATTTTGTGATAAGTTTCTAAAAAATGAGTATCTTTTTATGTCATCAAAACCTCTAAAAACTTCTGGCAAAACATTGAAAAAAGTATAGGGTAAAATAGTCAGAGATAGCCCTATTAGATAATTTGAGGCATCAATTGATTTAAAAAGATATGTATCTATTAATCTTAAAGAGAGTAAAATTACTAAACTAACTATAATACTACTAATAAAGATAATAATAAATACTTTTTTAAGAAATACTGCTATCTCTTTTTTGTTGTTTTCCAAAGAAGAGATAACTCTTAGAACATAAGTATCTAACCCAACTCTTGCAACTACAGAACTAATAATCATTAGTGCAAATATAAGGCTAAAAATACCAAAACTCTCTGCACCATAATATCGTGATATGAGTATATAAATAGCAAACAGAGAGAATGCCCCAAGTACTTTAAAGAGTAGTATTACAAAAGAGCCTCTAAGTATATCTTTCATCAGTTTCATCTCCGTTAAATATTAAATAACATTTTATCATATTTAATGTTAAAAATATACTTTTTTACAAAAAAAACGAAATGAGGCACAACGAGAAATTCAGAATATTGTCGCTAATATAAAGTTTTTTAAAGACAAAGATAAAGAGTTAGAATCAAAACAGTCTCTTCGTGACCAAGTTATGGTCTCAAAGAGTGCTATAGAAG
>JALUKJ010000245.1 GCA_027056615.1 Campylobacteraceae bacterium
ATATAAAACATGCAATAATTCTGCTGAACCAAAATAGGTTCAAATATATAAATTAAGGAAGCGATAGTAAATAAAAAAATTATCCTTAAATAGGGCATTAAATACTCTAAAATAATAGCTTTGTAGAACTGTTACTAATAAAGAGGATTTATAAAGCTTTATTGATACTCCTCTTTTGATAATAATGGTTCTTTATATTTAAATATAGATGCAATTTAAAAAGGGAAAAAAGAGATGGCATCAGTAATATATTGTAACTCTTCAAATATAGGAGCGTTACTAGAAGAACTTAATTTAGGATTAAATCTTGGAGATGAAGTCAAATTGAAAATACAATTAGATAAGTCTATATATTATGGATATTTTGTATATCATGGATTTAAAATTAAATCTATTGTAGAGTTTGCAAAAAAAATTATTATAGATATATATAAAATAAAAAGTATACAAATAACCAACGATAAAAAATACTCAATGCTAATAAAATTGCCTCGAACAGGTAAAAATAGTAAAAGAATTTTTGTTTATAAGTTAAGAACAATGCAACCCTATTCAGAATATATACAAGATTTTGTTGTAGAGAAGAATGGTTTAAATAAGGACGGTACAATTAAAAATGATTTTAGAATTACAAAATCGGGAATGTTTTTTAGAAAATACTGGATTGATGAGTTACCTATGTTAATCAATTTTATAAAAGGTGATTTAAAATTAATAGGTGTAAGACCTCTGAGTGATGTAATGTTAAATTCTTATCCTAAAAATTTTGTCCAAGAACGAAATCAATATAAACCAGGATTAATACCTCCATACTATATTGATAAACCAGATTGTTTTGAAGGAATTATTGAATCAGAAAGACGTTATCTTAAAAAATATGATAAAAATGGAATAGTTACAGATATAGTCTATTTTTGTAAATTTTTAAATGCGATTCTTTTTAGAGGAATTAGAAGTTCATGAGTAAAATAGAGTATGACTATTTAATAGTTGGAGCAGGTATTATTGGTTTGACAATAGCCTATGAGCTTTTAAAACGAGATAAACTGCTTAGGATTGCTATTGTTGAAAAAGAGTCCAATGTAGCACAACATGCTAGTGGAAGAAACAGTGGTGTTTTACATTCTGGATTTTACTACAGTTCAGAGAGTTTAAAGGCTAAGTTTACCGTTAATGGTAATAAAAAGATGAAAGAGTTTTGCAAAGATAATAATATCTTTGTGAACTCTACTAAAAAATTAGTTGTTGCTAAAGATGAAAAGGAGTTAGAGGGAATTTATGAACTACATAGAAGAGCTAAAGTAAATGGTGTTGAGACAAAAATTATTGATGAAGATGAGGTAAAGAAGATTGATTCAAATGTTAAAACATATAAAAAAGCACTCTTCTCTCCATCTACAGCAAGTGTAGACCCTAAAGAGGTCTGTTTAAGATTAAAAGAGGTATTGCAAAAGCAAGGTGTTAATTTTTACTTTAATACTTCATTTGAAAAAAGTAATTTAAAATATGACTATTTAATCAATTCAGCAGGACTATATGCCGATAAGATAGCTAAAAAGTTTGGATTGGCAAAAGAGTATACAATGCTTCCATTTAAAGGGATATATTTAAAATATTTAGAAGATAAAACAGCTATTAAAACAAATATATATCCTGTTCCTAACTTAGCTAACCCTTTTCTTGGTGTTCATTATACTATTACTGTTGAGGGAGATATTAAGATTGGTCCAACAGCCATTCCAGCATTTTGGAGAGAGAATTATAGAGGTTGGAACAATTTTGTCTTTTCTGAGTTTATAGAGGTTTTGTACTATGCTAGTAAACTATTTCTCTTGAACTCATTTAATTTTAGAGCATTGGCATTAAGTGAAATGCAAAATTATAATAGAAAAATATTTATAGAAAAAGCTAGAGATATGGTTTTTTCTATAGGGAATGACTTTAAAGCTATTCCTCCTGGAATTCGGGCACAACTATTAAATACTAGAACCAATGAGTTGATTCAAGATTTTGTAGTTGAGCATACAGATACATCAACACATATTTTAAATGCAGTAAGTCCAGCATTTACTTGCTCTTTTGCTTTTGCTCAATATGTTGTTGATGAAATATATAAAAATAGAGGATAAAAAGATGTCAAACAGATTAGAAAATTCAAGAGTTTTAGTTATTGGTGCTGCAGGTTTTATTGGTGGGTTTGTAGTAAAAGAACTACTTAAAGAGCCAGTAAAAGAGGTTATTATTTACGATAACTTTACACGTGGAAAGATGGAGAATCTTGAAGAATCATTAAAAGATGAGAGATGTTCTATTTTTCCTTATGGTGGTGATGTACGTGAAATTGATATTTTAGACAAAGCAATGGAGGGAGTAGACTATGTTTTTCATCTAGCAGCTATGTGGCTACTCCACTGTAAGGATTTTCCAAGAACAGCCTTTGATGTAAATATTGCAGGAACATTTAATGTTTTAGAGGCATGTGTTAAACACAATGTCAAAAAGCTTATCTATTCATCTTCTGCCTCGGTCTATGGTGATGCTGTAAAAGTACCTATGACCGAAGAGCATCCATTTAACAATAGAAACTTTTATGGTGCAACAAAGATAGCAGGTGAAGCTATGTGTACAGCATATAATGATAGATATGGTTTAGAGGTAATTGGATTGCGATATATGAATGTTTATGGTCCTGGACAAGACCAACATGCAGTATATAGTGGTGTTGTACCCATTGTTTTAAATAAAATTGACCGTAATGAAGCTCCTGTGGTTAATGGAGATGGCTCACAAGCTTATGATTTTATATATGTTGAAGATATAGCAAGATGTAATATTTCAGCAGTAAAATCAGATGTAAAATGTGGTTACTATAATGTAGGTACAGAGGTTCAAACAACCATTAAAGAGTTGTGCAACACTATGTTAGAGCTAAAAGAGTCTGATTTAAAAATTCAATATATTCCTTATAGTGAAGATGATGCAAGACAATTGGTTCAAAATAGAATTGGTTCAAAAAAGAAGGCAGAAAAAGAGTTAGGCTTTACCTATAAATACTCTTTAAGAGAGGGCTTAAATGCATTAATTGAGTGGAGAGAAGCAAATGGAATTAGAGGCTAAAGAGATGAATATACCTATTACTAAAACTATCTTTGGAAAAGAGGAAGCAGAGGCGATTGTAAAACCTTTGGAGACAGGTTGGGTTGTACAAGGTCCAAATGTTGTAAAGTTTCAAGAGATGTTTACTCATTTTACAGGAGCTAAACATGCACATGCAACAACAAATTGTACCACTGCTCTTCATCTTGGATTAGAAGCAATGGGAATTGGTAGGGGAGATAAGGTCATAGTTCCTTCTTTTACCTATATTGCTTCTGCCAATGCCGTTGAGTATACAGGAGCAGAAGTTGTTTTTTGTGATATTAATTTAAGAACTTTTAATATAGATGAGAGACAACTTGAAACACTGATTAAAAATGATAGTTCAATAAAAGCCATTATGCCTGTAAATCTTTTTGGCTTATGTTCCAATATGCCTTATATTATGGAGTTGGCAAAGAGATATAATTTAAAAGTCATAGAGGATTCTGCTTGTGGTTTTGATGGTTGGATAGGAGAGAGACACTCTGGAACATTTGGAGATGTAGGTTGTTTCTCTTTTCACCCTAGAAAATCTATCTGTACAGGAGAGGGTGGAATGCTCATTACAAATAGTGATGATTTAGCCAATGTAGTATCTCAATTAAAAGACCATGGAGCATCTAAATCTGACTTACAACGGCATAAAGAGAGAGGTGGGTCACTACTTCCTGACTTTACAATGAGAGGCTATAACTATCGTATGACAGATATGCAAGGGGCATTGGGTGTTTGCCAAATGAACAAAAAAGAGTATATTATGAGTGGAAGAAGAGAGGTTGCTTCTAAATATGATAGTGCATTAAAAGATATTTCTGAACTTATAACTCCTTTTACCCCCAAAGAGTATAAGCATGGTTATCAATCTTATGTCTGTATATTTACAGATGGTGAAGATATTTCCAATTTAACTAAAGAGCAGATAGATAGAATTAATATTAAACGTAATATCTTTATGGAAAAACTCGAAGAGAAAAATATTGCAACTAGACAAGGAACTCATGCTGTTCATACTCTGGGATATTATAAAGAGAAAAACTCATTTAATGATGAAGATTTTTTGAGCTCCTATGCAGGAGATAGACTCTCTATTGCCCTTCCTCTCTATGCAGGAATGAGTAATGATGAGTTTGATTATGTCATTAGCAATATAAAAGAGGCATTAGCATAATATGTGTGGAATTGTAGGAGCATTGTCTCTAAATAGACCATCGGTAAATATTAACTATGCAAAACCTATGGCAGATAAGATAGCCCATCGTGGACCAGATGATGCTGGGTATCTTTTTGTCCATACTGGAACTAGACATACAAATAGTGTCTCTTTTTACCATAATCTTACCGATTATAAATTTAAAGATATAGAAGATATGCTACCTATTATTGAGTCTGACTCTGTGCAGAGTGAGTTAAACTCTCATGATTATGATTTATATATGGGACACAGAAGATTGTCTATTTTAGATATTTCACGTGCTGGTCATCAACCAATGAGTGATTTATCTAAAAATATTTGGATAGTCTATAATGGAGAGATTTATAACTTTAAAGAGTTACGTGTAGAGCTTGAAAAGTTGGGGCATATTTTTAAAAGCAATACAGATACAGAAGTTATTATCTATGCTTATATAGAGTGGGGAATAGAGTGTATCAAAAAATTTAATGGTATGTTTGCTTTTTCTCTTTATGATAATTTTAAAAAAAAGTTTTATTTGGTACGAGACCGTTATGGAATAAAACCACTATATTATACACTTACCCCTAACACCCACACTCTTATATTTGCAAGTGAAATTAAATCTATTTTAGAATATAAAGAGTATCGTAGTGAAATTGATAAAGAGGCTCTTTTGGAGTATTTTACATTTCAAAATATATTTACAAACAAGACATTGAATAAAAATATTAAAATTTTAGAAGCTGGTCACTATTTTGAGATAGATTTACAAAGTAGAAAAATTAAAAAGAGAGAGTATTGGGATTTTGACTTTTCAGAACCACTCAAAGTTAAAGATGAACGAGAATATATCGAAGAGTTAGATAGACTCTTTAATCAAGCAGTAAAACGACAACTTGTATCTGATGTTCCTGTTGGAAGCTATCTAAGTGGTGGAATGGACAGTGGTTCAATTACAGCTATTGCCTCTAAACACTTTAGAGATAGTAATAACTATTTGCAAACGTTTACAGTTGGATTTGATTTAAGTAGTGCTAGTGGAATGGAGCTTAGTTTTGATGAGAGGGCTAAGGCTGAATATATGTCTTATAAATTTAAGACCGAACACTATGAGATGGTTTTAAAATCAGGAGATATGGAACGATGTATGCCCAATTTTTCTTATCATCTTGAAGAGCCAAGAGTTGGACAGAGCTACCCAAACTACTATGCAGCTAAATTAGCAAGTAAGTTTGTAAAAGTTGTACTTTCTGGTGCAGGAGGAGATGAACTCTTTGCAGGTTATCCATGGAGATACTACAGAGCTACAAATAATAAAAATTTTGATGATTATATAGATAAATATTATAGTTTTTGGAAAAGGTTGATTGACAATAGAGATGTAAATAGTGTCTTTTCTCCAATAAAAGATGAGGTTAAAGATATTTGGACAAGAGATATTTTTGCAAATGTATTTAAGACCCCCTCTTCATTACAGACTCCAGAAGAGTATATAAATCACTCTTTATATTTTGAGGCTAAAACGTTTTTACATGGACTACTTGTAGTAGAAGATAAGTTATCAATGGCTCACTCCATTGAGACAAGAGTTCCCTTTTTAGATAATGATTTAGTTGATTTTGCTCAAAAAGTTCCTGTGAATATGAAGCTTGGAAACTTAAAACAGGTAATCAGAATGGATGAAAATGAGATTGGAAAGATGCAAAAAACAAATGACGGCAAAACTCTATTACGAAAGGCTATGAGTAGGTATATTCCTGAAGATATACATAAAGCTGTCAAGCAGGGCTTTAGCTCACCTGATAATAGCTGGTTTAAAGGAGATAGCATAGAGTTTGTAAAAGATAGGCTTTTAAATGATAATGCTAATATCTATAAATATATGGATAAATCCTCAGTACAAAAGCTTATTTATGAGCATTTAAATGGAGATACTAATAGAAGACTCTTTATTTGGAGTCTTTTAAATTTTGAAGAGTGGAGCAGTATTTATGAGTAAATTAAGGTTTGCATTTTTAGGTGCGACTAATTATAGTAAAGAGCTACTTCTATTTTTAATAGAGAATGGGTTAGAACCCACAATGATTTTTTCAATACCAGAAGAGTTTGATATTTCATACAGTGAAAAAAAAGTAAAAAATATAAATTATGCAGATTTAAAGTCTATT
Source organism: Campylobacteraceae bacterium (assembly GCA_027056615.1). GTDB lineage: Bacteria > Campylobacterota > Campylobacteria > Campylobacterales > Sulfurovaceae > UBA1140. Next base: position 6,481 of record JALUKJ010000245.1, read on the forward strand.
GCAAAAGAGTATAAAATTGACTATTATGAAGTTAATTCATCAGATAAAAAGTTAAATGATTACAATGAAATTATAAAAAATAAGAATTTAGATTTATTACTTGTTCTTGGTTGGTATTATATGATTCCTAAAAAAATTAGAGAGTTAACTACTTATGGAGCATGGGGTATACATGCTTCTTTATTGCCTAAATATGCTGGAGGAGCACCTTTGAATTGGGCAATTATTAATGGTGAAAAAGAGACAGGCGTTACACTCTTTAGAATGGAAGATGGTGTTGATGATGGAGATATTATTGCACAAAAATCATATAGTATTGAGTATGAAGATACGATTAAAGAGGTTTATGTAAAAGCAACAGATGCTTCTAAAAAAATTTTAAACAAGGTATTACATAATATTAACAATGTTGTATTTAAAGCTCAAAATAAAAAAAATATAGAGGTCTATCCTCAACGTAAACCAGAAGATGGAGAGATAGATTTTTCAAAGACTTCAATAGAATTATATAACTTTATACGAGCACAATCTTCTCCTTATCCTGGTGCTTTCATAAGAACAATTGATGGTAAAAAAATAATAATAGAGAAAGTGAGGATAGAAAATTGACTCAAGTTGAAAAATTAGAAGATACAAAATTGCAAGTTTGTTCAAAATGTATTTATGATGAGAGGGTCGCTTCTATCTCTTTTGATGAGGAGGGTGTTTGTAACTATTGTCATCAACTTGAAAAATTAAAAAAGGAGTATGGAACAGGTGAGGCAAAAGGTAAAAAAGAGTTTGAACGTATTATTAAAGAAATCAAAAAAAATGGAAAAGGAAAAAAATATGACTGTATCATAGGTGTTAGTGGGGGTACAGACTCTTCTTATATGCTTTATCTAACTAAAAAATGGGGACTTCGACCACTTGCTGTACATTATGATAATACTTGGAATACTGCAATTGCCACAGAAAATATACGAAAGGTATTAAAAGCATTAGATATAGATTTATATACACATGTTGTAGATAATAAAGAGTCTGATGATATATTTAAGTCATTTTTTTATGCTGACGTAGCAGAGATAGAGGCACCAACAGATTTAGCTTTAGCAGAAGTTATGTATAGAGCTGCATGGAAATATGGTGTAAAATATGTTTTAGAAGGACACTCCTTTATTACAGAAGGCATTACACCTGTTGGTAGAAATTATTTTGATGGAAAATATATAAAGTCAATACATAATCAATTTGGTAAACGACCAATGAAGTCTTATCCTTTAATGACCTTTTCAAAATTTCTTTTTTGGAGTTCTTTTGCACGAATTCAAAAAATTAGACCATTTTGGTATATTGATTATAATAAAGAAGAAGCAAGAGCATTTTTAGAAAAAGAGTATGATTGGCGTTATTATGGTGGTCATCATTTAGAAAATCGTATGACATCTTTTTATCATGGTATTTATGCTCCTCAAAAATTTAAAACAGACTTTAGAAACAATACTCTCTCTGCTCTTGTTCGAAATGGTAAAATTTCACGAGAAGATGCTTGGAGTGAGTATACCACTCAACCAACTATAGAGAAAGATTTATTAAGCTATTTTAAAAAAAGGTTAAATTTAACTGATGAAGAGTACGAAAAAGTGATGAATCAAAAACCTAAAATTTGGTATGAGTATCCTACCTATAAAAAGAGATTTGAACTACTTCGACCACTTTTTAAGGTACTTGCAAAAGCAAATTTAGTACCTATGAGTTTTTACCTTAAGTACTGTTTCCCTATTAAAAAGGATGAGAAATGATAACAATTATAGATTACGAAATGGGAAATGTTGGTTCAATTGCAAATATGTTTAAATATATAGGAGTAGAGTCAACCATAGAGAGTGACCCTCATAAAATAAAAAAAGCTTCTAAAATACTCTTGCCTGGTGTTGGCTCTTTCGATACAGCCATGCAAAAAATAAAAGAGAAAGGTTTAGATGAGGTACTCAATGAAAAAGCTTTAAAAGAGCAGATTCCAATATTGGGTATTTGTCTAGGAATGCAACTTTTAACTAATGGAAGTGAAGAGGGAGAGTTAAATGGTTTCGGTTGGATTCCTGCCAAGACCATAAGCTTTAAAGATAGAATAGATAGTAGATTAAAGATACCACACATGGGTTGGAATATTGTAAAAAAAAATGAAAAAAGTAGGTTAACTGATGATTTTGAACGGTTTGAAGAGAGTAAATTTTATTTTGTACACTCCTATTTTGTGCGTGTGGAAGATGAAAAAAATTCTATACTAAAAACAGAGTATGGAGTAGAATTTGATAGTGCTATCCAAAAAGATAATATCTTTGGAGTACAGTTTCATCCAGAAAAGAGTCATAAGTTTGGTATGAAAATTTTTGAAAACTTTGCAAGGATTTAGTGATGTTAAAAGTAAGAGTAATTCCTTGTTTATTATTAAAAAATGAGAGTTTAGTAAAAACAATACAATTTAAAAAATATAACTATATTGGTGACCCCATTAATACCGTTAGGATTTTTAATGAATTAGAAGTTGATGAGTTGATGTTTTTAGATATTTTTGCTTCAAAAGAGAATAGAGAGATTAACTTTAATATGTTGAGAGACATTGCAAATGAATGTTTTATGCCTCTATCTTATGGAGGGAATATAAAAAGTTTAGATGATGCAAAAAAGATATTTGCAATTGGGTTTGAAAAGATAGTAATTAACTCCAATGCTTTTAATAATTTAAAATTGATAGAAGAGATAGCTAACTATTTTGGTCAACAGAGTATTGTTGGCTCTATAGATGTGAAAAAGAGTTTTTTAGGAAGAGAGCATATCTTCTCAAAACATGGTCAATACAAAGAGAAAGAGAGAGTTGTTGAGTGGGCAAAAAAAATGGAGTCAGCAGGTGTAGGAGAGCTATTAATAACCTCTATTAATAGAGAGGGAACATGGAGTGGATATGATATTGACTTAATTACACGTATAACAAATAGTGTTCAAATACCTGTTATTGCCAATGGAGGAGCAGGTTCTATTTCAGATATTGCAGAAGTTGTAAAGAGAGCGAATGCATCTGCTTGTGCTGTTGGGAGCATGGTCATGTACCAAAAGAAAGATATGGGTGTTTTAGTTAACTTTCCAGATAAAAAATCTTTAGAAAATGCACTCAATAGCATAGTAAAATAGTCATTTTGTATTTTTAATAAAAAAAAATATAAAAAAACAACAATAAACAAGGTTTATTTCTCTATAATAGTCAAAATATTTTACGATTAGGTTTGAAATTATGGAGAACTTTACAT
>JALUKJ010000246.1 GCA_027056615.1 Campylobacteraceae bacterium
GGGTAGTGTTTCCCAATCAGGAAAGATGTGGACATCAAGCGTATTGTCCGTAAAAAATTGGATGTTACTTTGAGCCTGATAGGCGGCGTTCATATCAGGCGTGATCAATAAGATGACACCTTTGTATTGCAATGCGGCTTTTGCAATCAGCAAGTCTTGTGAACAACCATGCAGATTAGCCCAGTGAATATTGTTATTTTTTTTTTTTTTTTTGGGTGTTACAGACTTGGGCATGTTTTTTTTTTGTTCATTTTGCTGTTCAACAGATTCGGTTTGGTTATCATCATTAAAAACGGGAGTTTTTTCAGAAGATGAACTTAACGGATTATTTAGATTAGTAGATATACGAAACAGAATTTCACATGGTGAAAAAAATTCTATTGTAATTGAAAGTTTAGATGATATTCAAGAGTATATAGTTTTAGTTAGTAAACTAATGGATAATTGGATTGCACTAATAAATGATTTCTTGGTTCAGGAAAAATATTTTAATAAGACAGGAGACAAAACATGACAAAAAAACTTTTCAGAATATTCACCACAATATTCATAATCACACTAGGCACAGTATTAGGTGCATCACTTTTAGCAGGAGCTGTAGTCGCCCCAACTATTTTTCACTCAGAACTATTTTTAGGCTCTGAACTTTTAAGCCGTTTTCAAGAGGGTTTACTTATGACTCATGTATTTGAGATTTTAGCTTATGCTGTAAACTTCTTAGTAGTTCTTGCTATTTTGTATGAGGTAATTAAATTTAAAGCATTTGAGAGTAGTAAATGGTCTTTGGGTTTAACATTTTTAGTAGTTGCTTCTGGACTACTCTTTACCTCTTACTACATTCCACAGATTTTAGAGATGCAATCAGCAGGTGAAGCAGTAACAAGTGGACATATTTTTGCAAATGTTCATAAGGCTTCTGAGTGGAACTTTAAGCTCTTTAGTTTTGCAACACTTGGGCTTTTGATTTTAACATTAAGAAAAGCATTACGATAGTATGAAGTTCGATGAAAAAAATCCTCTAATAGAGATAAAACATCTACAAAAAGTCTTTGGAACAAAAGAGGTTTTAAAAGATGTAAACCTAATCTTTCCAAAAGGCTCTACTACTGTTATCTTAGGGCTTTCTGGTGGAGGTAAATCGACCATTATTAAACATATTGTAGGTTTAATGAAGCCAACAAGTGGAGATATTATTGTAGATGGGGTAAGTGTGCCTAATGCTTCAGAGGAGGAGTTACGAGAGGTGCGTAAAAACATTGGCTACCTCTTTCAAGATGGAGCGATGTTTGACAGTATGAATATCTTTGACAATGTTGCATTTCCTCTACGTGAACATAGAAAAGATATGAGTGAAAAAGAGATACACGATAAAGTACTAAAGATGTTAAGTATGACAGGTTTAGATGCTAAACGTGTAGCCAAACTAGCACCAAATGAGCTTAGTGGTGGTATGAGAAAACGTGCAGGGTTAGCAAGAGCTATTATTATGGAGCCAAAGATTATTTTATATGATGAGCCAACCTCTGGACTTGACCCTATTACTAGTGACCTCATTACCCAGCTTATTTTAAAACTTCAAAGAGAGTTAGGTGTTACTTCTGTACTAATTACGCACGATATGAAAGAGAGTTTTAAGTCGGCTGACTATTTGGCATTTCTCTTTGAGGGTGAGATTATTGAGTGGGCAGATAATGAGACGTTTAAAAATACTACTAATCCTTATGTGCGACAGCTTTTAGAGGGGAGTGGAGAAGGACCTATACAGTTTAATGATTAAGGTTACTCTATAATAGATGGATAAAGTTACACGAATACTTTCTATTGTAGAGAAGCTCTCAACTCAAGAGAGCGTTTGTGTTAAAAAATTGGCTATTGATTTAGATGAAAACATACGAAACATTCAAAACGATTTTAAAAATGTTCTAAAGCCATATTTTGGTGATAGACTTAATAGAGTGGGGGATTGCTATTTTTTACTCAAAAGAGAGCAGTTTTACGACCTATTTCAACACAATCACAAGACCTCAAAACAGTTTTTAAAGTTTTTGTCTATTGTTGATTTTGATTTGTATAATAAATTTAAAGAAGAGCATAGAGCGTTAATTAAAGCTCTAAAACTTGACTCTTCGGCTGTTTATCAGATAGAGAATAGCCCTTATGAGAAGTTAAAATCTGCGAGTTTGGAGATTTTGGAAGAGCTTGAAAAAGCCATATCTTTAAAACAATACATCAACCTTACCTACTCTTTACCTCAAAAACAGAGCAAACTTTTTTTTCACTCTATGCCTCTTAAAATCTTATATTTAGGAAGCAATTGGTATTTGGCTACACTCACAACCAATGATATTGTAGAGAATAGTACATTTAGATTGTTACGTATTAATTTCATCTCTAAAATTACTAAACCTAAAATAGAACCAATCTTTTTTCATGATGATAATATTCAAAAAATAGAAGCAGATAGGTTTATAAAAAATATTCAAAGCTCTTTTAGTAACATTAGTACAATCCCTTATAAAGTAGTCTTAAAAGTTCACCCCGATAAAGCACGATACTTTCAAAATAAAAAATATTTAGCCACTCAAACAATCATAAAATCAGAAGATGATGGGCTTTTAGTCTCTTATCTTATAAGCAACGACATGGAAATTATCCCTCTAATCCAACGCTGGATACCTTTTGTCTCTGTAGTCGAACCACTAAGAATTAAAGAAAAAATAGATGAAAATTTTAGATTATTTACGAAAGGGGAGTGAAAACGAAAGATTTTTGTAGTTTTTTTTTGTACAATAGGGTTAGATTTTATTTTTAAAGGGATGTTGTGGGTATTAGGTTTGAGTTTTTTGAGGCAGGGTGTGGGGATAGTATCTTGGTTTCTACTGATGAGGGGACTCATATTTTGATTGATGGGGGTTTTGCAGGTACATATAAAAATAAGATAAAACCTAGATTACAAACTATAGAACAATTAGATTTGATTGTTCTAACACATGTACATAATGACCATATTTGTGGACTTATCTCTTTACTTAGAGACAATGTAAGAAGAAAAAAAGTAAAACAAATATGGTTTAATAGTCCTGATAATGCAAAAATAGAAATAAGTACAATAGACAAAATAT
>JALUKJ010000247.1 GCA_027056615.1 Campylobacteraceae bacterium
TTCCAAAGCTCCAGCTTTGGAATGCCCATAGGAGAAACAATAACAAAATAAAGCTATTGTAATTCCAATATGCGTTCCCAACGAGGACGTTGGGAATGAGAGTAAGAACTTTGAAATTGTATCAAAATTAAAAAAAACTTTTATGAAAATTCTACAGGATCCATATCTATTTCTATCAAAGGATTATTAACAGCATGTAGAGCTTTAAGTAAAATAGAACGTTTATTACAACGCAACAAAATATTAAAACGAAACTTATTTGCAATACGTTCAATAGGAGCTTTTCCATGTCCCACAATCTCAATATCTTTAAACTCTTTTAGTTTTGTAACGGTATCAAGTGTTGTTTTAGATGCTTTCTCCTCTTTGACATGAGAAATCAAAATACGAGCCAAACTCACAAAGGGGGGGTACATATCTTCCACAAACAGCATCTCATCTTTTAAAAATGCTTCATAATCATTCAGATAAAGTTCAAAAAAGTCCTTATTAGCAGACTGCACAATAACCTCTGCACTCTTAGCACGTCCAGAACGCCCTGCAATCTGAATTAGCAGACTCATAGCCCTCTCTCTAGCACGATAGTCACTTAAACCTAACATATAGTCAATCCCTAAAATAATAGAGAGCGTAATATTTGCATAGTCATGCCCCTTACTTAACATCTGTGTTCCTAAAAGAAGATGACTCTCTTTTTTCTCAAACCGTTTTAACGCTTTTTTAAGCTTTCCTGCTGTTGTAATACTATCTCGGTCAAACTGCTCTACTACCATATCTGGTATGCCATGCTCTATTATCTCTTTAACCTCTTGTGTTCCCATACGCTCACTAGTTAAAGGCTCATGCCCACAGTTAGTACAAACTGTTCTTATAGCTTCTGTAAAGTTACAATAGTGACACTTTAAATGTCTAGCTTTTCGGTGAAGTGCCATACCAACCGAACAGTAAGGACAAAGATGTGTCTGACCACACTTTTGACAATACAAGTACTTAAAATTCCCACGTGTAGGCACAAACAGAAGTGACTGTTCCCCTGCTCTAAAATTGACATCTAACTTCTTTACCATCGCATTGGTTAACTGCGTTCCCTCTACAAAGTAGTAGTTTTTTTGCGTCTCTATAAAAGGCTTTTTGAGTCGTACAACATCATATTTGTAGTAAGAGCTAAGGCTAGGTGTTGCAGAGGCTAAAACCACTTTTGCTTTAAGCTTTACTCCCATATAGACAGCCATATCACGAGCATGGTAGCGTGGTTTCATCATTGATTTATAAGAGTCATCATGCTCTTCATCTACAATAATTAATCCAATATCTTTTAAAGAAGTAAAAAGAGCTGACCTTGCTCCTGCGATTACATCTATTTTATTTGCATAGATTTTCTCTAAAATCTCCTCTTTTTTCTTTTTAGTAAGTTTCGAGTGCCACATCGCTAGACGGTCACCAAAATATTTTTTAAGACGTGTTTCCATCTGTGGGGTTAGAGAGATTTCAGGCATAAGGAAGATACACTGTTTGCCCTCTTCTATGGTTTTTGCCATTAGGGTAATAAATATTTCTGTTTTACCTGAACCTGTTACTCCGAATAGTAGGGCTTTGTCTTTTTTTAATAACTCATTGTAGGCTTTTTGTTGCTCTACTGACAATGTTGGCAACTCGTTCCCACCGTCTCGGTGGGAATGAATATCTCTATTGGATATTTTATTACTGTTCAATCTCTCATCTGCATTCCCATCGAGACGGTGGGAACGAGGGTTTTGGTGTGGCATAAACAACCCCAATGCTTCCCCCAAAGAAGAGAAATAATAAGTAGCAATAAACTTTGCTATCTCCATCTGTTTTTCACTATAATAGTTTTTTAAAACTTCTGATATTTCAGAGGTTTTAAATGTTTCGGGTTTTTCTACCTCTTTTAAAACAACTGCTTTTTTTATTTTGGAGTGGACAGGAACGTAGAGGCATTGTCCTATTTTTAATTTTTTTTCATAGTGATAGGTTAAAATTGGGGCTGAAGATTTTAGAAGAGTGACTTGGTAATAATGGATAATCATTTACTATAACTTATTCCACTCTTTATCTTCTTTATTATCCCAAGTTTTTTTCATAGAAGATATTTGAAGTTGTTGTAGTTCATTAAGTACAAAAAGATATTTTTGATTATCTTCTATTGTAGAGCTAATTAATTCTTCTTTTAAAGATTTATTTTCAATATCTTTAATTTTTTGCACAATATATTTTTTAAACTCTTTCAATTCACTATTTGAGATATTCCAAACAGCCTCAGAATCAATTCCAAAATAGTGATGAATAATTTTGTTTCTAAAATCAACAATAACTCGATACTCTTTAGAAATCAATCCCTCTTTAATGCACATATTTGTAGCTTCACCAACAATAGAAAATTCTCTAATAACACTATCCCAACTTATAAAATCATGTAATAGCTCATCAGCACTATCAAATTTACTAATCACTATCTCTATTTTTACTATTGCTACAAAAATATCAAACAGAAAAATTTCAATCACACGATTAGACATAAATTAAATCTTTCTCTATAGATTTTCTGATAAAACTTTTCATTGAATTTAAAAAACCAACATCTACTTTTCTATTCAGTTGTTCAGATATAAAATTCTCAAATGCTATAAGTTTGAAATAGTTATTATCTTGCATCTCTATAACAATATCAATATCACTTTCATTATGAGCTAACCCTTTAGCATAACTTCCAAAAAGAGCGAGTCGTGTTATATTAAATTTATCATAATACTCTTGTTTATTTATGGTTAAAAAATTTACAATATCATTTTTAGTCAAAATAAAACTCCTTTCAGAGGATTATACCATAACTCTAATTGGTTAACTGTTTACATCCATTTGCATTTGTATTGTTTGTTTTATTTGTATCACACTCAAATTTACCTGAAACGACTTCAAATGCTACATCGCCTAATGTTGATTTAAAAATATATTGGTCACGTCCACTCTTACCTGTTCCTGAACTAAAGTGCCATCTACCTTGTTTATCTTCTGATTCTATTGGATAGTCTAAAACAGAAGAGTTACTACTATTGTTATCAAAATAACCAAAAACATTTGTTACTCCTCCTATAG
>JALUKJ010000248.1 GCA_027056615.1 Campylobacteraceae bacterium
AAAAAGATAGGAACTTATCTTGGAAAAGTAGCTGTTCGAGTTAGTGGGAATTTTAATATCACAACCAATACAGGTACAATCCAAGGCATTAATCACAAATATTGTAAAACAATACAGAAAGGAGATGCGTATGCTTACTCAATCGCAACTATTAAACAATAACAAGCTCCTCCAATTTATCCTCGTCCAAATCACAGATTATGGACGAGGTTTCCTTGGAGGTTTTTGATGAAACAACAATATAAGTCCTACGACGAAAGCTGTGCTTTTCTTGAAGCATGTGTCGAAAAACATCCTGATTTGATTAGCATTGAGAACATTGGAAACACTTGGGAAGGTCGTCCTATTATGTTAGCAACTATCTCTTTGCATGTTGCCTATGCACATCTAAAACCTGCTCTCCTATATACAGGTACAGTTCATGCACGTGAATGGATTGGGCATGAACTTGCTGTTGAGTTTATTCATTACATACTAAGCAACTATGATAATAACCCTGATATTTTGAATACTTTAACAGAAAATACGCTTTATATTGTGCCTTGTCTTAACCCTGATGGTTTTGTATACTCTCAAAGACACTTCTCTTTTTGGAGAAAAAATAGACGAGACAATGGTGATGGTACATTTGGAGTTGACCTTAACCGTAACTTCTCAGAGGGATATAGAAAATCAACCAAAACTAATTCCAATGTCTATTCTGGACCTTATCCTTTCTCTGAACCTGAAACACAAGCCATTAAAAAATTTGTTGATGAACACAAGAACATAACCATTGCATTAGACTACCACTCACAAGGAAATGTCTTTTTCCCTGCTCATAAATTTAACCATGAGAGTGAAATAGAGGGAAGCGACCTTAATATACTTTGTGCTAATATGAACTACCATATCCACAAAGTAACAGGACGTAAGTATGGAATTAATCGAGGAAAGCCACCAACAAAGCTTATTTCAGGTTCAGGACGTGAATACTACTACTCAAAAGGTATTATTGCTGTTGTTGTGGAAGTTGGAACACGAAATATTCCAGACTATATTCAAAATATGAGTGAATCGGTCAATGAAAATATTCCTGCCCTTCTTTACTCTTTGGGTGAAGCTAAAAACTATGGTAATACAGCTCCAAAACGGATAGAGAATTTTCAAATTGTCTCTTTTGATGCGAACTCTTGTGAACTTAAATGGGATTATGATGACAACTCAAATGTCTACTTTGAAATTTATAAAAACCTCAATAATAAAAAAGCATGTAACGCCTCATCTCTAATTGGTACTACTTGCAATAAGTTCTTTAAAGATGAAAACTTAAAAAGTGGTACAATGTACTTTTACTACATAAGAGCTGTCGATAAACTCACTAAAACACGTTCTCCTTACCCTCCAAAAGTGAAACTAAAGACCCTTTTAGCAGAAGATGAATTTAGTCGAACTATTTTTCCTCATAAAAATGATGTAGGCTATGTTTCAGAGAAGTCACCAGAGGCTAATTATGCTCATTTTGGAGTAAACTCATTAAAAGTTGGTGTAAATGAAAGTCGAGGTATCTCTTATGGAGTAATGACTTTTGATTTATCAAGCATTCCTAAAAATGCAATTATTTTAGAGACAAAAATATCTCTCTATCCTCTTAACCGTGTCTCGGCTAAAATTGAGAAGTATGGTGAATGGTCTATTAATATTATTGACCAAGATACTATTGCAAATATTCGTGACTTTGAGCAAGTTCACAATGCAAAACGCATTAAGACTATTGGACAAAGTATCCCATCTGAAAAACTTACACAAGGTATTTGGTCGCACTGGGATGCTAATGAGTTTGAAAACAAGATGATTCAAGAGCAGTTAAAACATGGTAAAATTACCTTTAAAATTGCAGGACCTACAGAGCTACCACTTGGTCGAGACTCACAGATAATGGTTTTTGATATTGGGTATGGTAACCAAGGTGGAGGACTCCACTATAGACCATCTCTTGATATTAAATATACTGTTCCTCCTACTGAAATATCAATTACTCTTGAAAACTCTATGACTATTGCTCCTGATGGCATTGACACGGAAAAGATGGCATGTGGTTTTAACAAAGATGATGAGAAGATTTATGCCTATATGTCCTTTGACCTCTCTTCTCTCCCTAATCCTGATGAAGTTGTTATTACTGAAGCATGGTTAGAGGTTTATAATGACTCGACCGTTAAAAAGAAACTAGATATCCGTTACAACATTGAGTTTGTTGACTTAGAGGAGTTCTCTTACTCTGACATTAAAGAGCGTGATAGAATTGAGTTTATTGGGTATGAAGTGAGTTCTGCTGAACTTGGTATTAAAAAAACACATCATTTTATCTTTGACCAATATTCTCGCTTAGCACTAGAAGAGAAGCAAAGAGAGGGTGAAGAGGCTAAGTTTATCATAAAACCTACTTCTGTCTTCAGTCGTAACCATATTATCAAATGGGCAAACTCTGGTAAAAATGCAACTCAACTAAAGATTAAGTATATAAAACGTCGTAAATTTCCTCTACCTTCTCCTGTCAATTTAAAAACAACTATAGAAAATAAACTTATTAAAATTAGTTGGGACAAAGTCGAAGATAATGACCTAAGAGGCTACTATGTGGTTAGAAACCGTTGGCATCCTCCTAAAAATCCATTTGATGGGGTTAAACTATATGCAGGTTTAGACAACTTTACTTTTGATAACTTTGGTTCAACTAAAATGGATAAATATTTTGCTGTCTTTACTTATGATAATGTTCCAAACTATAGTCAACCATCTATTATTGAGTATAAGAAACTTCTCTAAAACTTTTCTACTAACTCGTTGGTGTGAACGAACTACCTCTAGCTAAAGAGCCAGTACCGTTCACGCTAAGTAAACCCAAATTTAACGATAAGAAAAAGATATAGGTACTTACTTATATAAATCCTCTCTTCACCTTATCAATAAAAGGACACTCTCCATCAAGTAGTACTATTAATTAATATAATTTAAAATATAATTTTAAGTAAATAACTTTATATTATATTAAACTATAAATCATTTAAAAACAGAAAAAATTATTATTGAATTATCTTTCTACTTCCCACAATATAATACTTT
>JALUKJ010000249.1 GCA_027056615.1 Campylobacteraceae bacterium
TTATTGGCTCTTAAATCTTTGGAATAATTATAGGTAATAACAATATTATGATTAATCTTTAAAAGCTGACCATATTCACTATATCTATTTAAGTAGGTTGGGCAAGGTGTACCTGACCATGATAGTCTATTGTTTTTCTTCTCATTTGGCTTTCCAAAAATCTCTAAAAATCTGTTTTTTGAAATGTTATAGTTTTTATTGGTTTCATGATTTTTTTTAGGTCGTCCATGCTGAAAAATATACTCATCAGCACTCCAATCACCAAAAGTTATCTTTCCTGATGATGTCTGATTTTTCATCTCATAACCTAAAATATCAGGACTATTACTTGCATTAGCTTTAATGCCCATCTGTTGTTCTAGCCAATAACCTTTTTTGCCATCATGTTTTTGATTACTGTTAGAAGTATTTGCTTTTTTCCCTTTGACATTTGCATAAAAAAGCTCAATAATCTTTTGTTTATTTTGATTCATTAAAATTCTCCCCCTTTAACAACTCTATCAAATCTATCTCCAATCCTTTACAAAGTTTTATTAAACTCAAATAAGAAGGATTTCTTTTTGCTCTTTCAAGTAAACTAATATAGGTTCTGTCAAAATCACATTTTTCAGCCAATTTCTCTTGAGAGATATTTAATTTTTTTCTTTGTGTTTTGATTTTTTGTGCAAGTTGAATTAAAAGTTCTTGTTCATGATTTTCCATGAGATGAGTTTACTATTTTGATGACAAAAACTCAACGGACAATAGTCACTATTTTTTTCTCTCTCAATAGTTTAAGTCTTCTTTCCCCTTTCTTTCTTCTCTTTTAGAGATTGGCAAAGCCCATAATACAAGGCTTTCAAGACTGATAAGGTCAAAAGTAATAATACTAAGGTCAAATCGCTTAATACTTTAGGTCAAAACTAATAATACCAATGGTCAAATGTGCTAATACCTTGGTCAAATAAAAGTTTAATTTTAATTAACCTATGCTATACTTTTGGAATATAAATTAAAAGTGCTAAAATGTTAGATATGAATACCAATACAATTATTATAGATAAACACAGTTCAAGCATACAAATAAGTAATAAGATTACAGCCGTTCAGAGAAAAAGCTATAACTATATGCTCAAAATTGCAAAAAATAGTTTTAATGAAGATAAAAACAGAAGAGTTTTTCAAATAACAGCTGATGAACTCTTATACTTTTTTAATTTAGGAGAAAAAAATCACACCTATATTAAAGAAGAATTGGAAGCATTGAATAATACCCAGATAAGATATAATTTTTTGGGTAAAGATAAGCGTAGTAAACGTTGGGGGTCATTTAGTCTAATTGCAGGGTTTGAGTATAAAAATGGAATTATTGAATACTCTTTTCCACATCAAATAATTGATATGATTTTAGAACCAAATATGTTTGGAAAAATCAATTTAGTAATTGTAAAAAGCTTAAAAAGTAGATATTCTATAGCGTTGTATGAGTTAGCAGAAGATTATATTAACGCTCAAATTCCAAAGATGACGATAGAAGAGTGTCGAACTTTAATTGGATTAGGAGAAAATCAATATCCTAAATTTTCAATGTTTAAAAAACATGTTCTTGATGTAGCCTTATCTGAAATAAACAGTAGTGAAAATATGGCATTTACCATGACTTATGAGTTGGAAACTAAGGGCAGAAGTACCACCCACATAAAATTCATAGTCCACAAAAAAGAAAACACCGAACAAACAGGAGAAAAACAAAAAAACTTCTACCGATGGAAAAACTTAATTGTCCAAAAATACAAAGAGCAACCTCTTTGTAATAACCTAACAGAGCTAAAATACTTAAAATGGACACTCTTTTTTATAGACAAAAATGGATTTTTAGGAAAAGATGTTGAGGGTAAAAGAACTATTTTAGAAAAAGAAGAAGCCTTTGAGATTTGGGAGTTTTTATTTGAAAATCCTCATAAAATAGAGATTGTTCCACTAACTCAACTTGATATTTTGCGTAAAGATTTTAGAGGTAAAAAGATAGAACAAATTACTACTACTGCTTTAGGTGGTCGAATGGTAATGGTTCTTACACTAAAAGAGTTTAAAGAAGAGAATGAACGCTTTTTTATTGAGATAGAACAAGAAGATGGAACTCATTTTTGGACTCAAAAAAGTTTTAGTTTTGAGGAGATTTTGGGGATGGGGTTTATGGAGTAGATGATTTTAGCTACTCTCTTTTAAAAAGGCTACGAAATAGTAATTTAAGTGAAGGGAGTACTACTTTTTTTCTATGAATAGAGTAAAGTTTCATAAGTTCAAGGTCTTGTTTTGTTAAATCTATAAATTCTAAAAAATCATTAAAAGAGTCATCTTCATCTAAATCATAAGCAGATATTCCAATAAATATAGGTTCTACATTTAGTTTGTCTCTTTTATTTATCTCTAAAAATAGATTTTTTATACCTATTGTAATCTCTTCTCTTATCTTTTTATCTCTATTTATTTTATAGATAAGTCTATCAAAGTTATCTTGCTTATCTTCTTCTAATTCAATGACTCCACATAGTGTATAAAACATATTGGTATTATTTTTTGATTTTTTACTTTTTTTCTTTCTATTTATTTTCTGAAATTTATGAGTAGGGATAATATTGAATCGATTAAATCTATCTTTAATATTGTCTAATTGTTTAAAAAAACTATCTCTATTCTCTTCTAAAAATGGATACATTGGGATAAAAGAGGAGACTAAAGAGAGATTATCTATATACTCTTTATCAAAAAAAGTAAAAAGTCCTTTTGTAAAATCTTCAGAAATATTCATCAGGCTTTTCTCAATTTTATTATAGTCAGAATCCTCAAAAGAGTGTATGAAAATATTAATATTAATAGGTATATAGATTACTTTTGAACTCTTTTTAGATTCTATTGGTTTTTTTTTAAGAAAATTTCTTAACATTTTTTTTGTTAAACTATTAGTCTCTTGAATAGGTGTTATTCCATCAATCATGTAACTGTTTTTATATGGAATAAGAGTTGTTCTTACTGTAGGATAGTACCTTTTTCAATAGAAAATCATAGAAAACAGAATTTTTACCTCTATTTATGATATTTCTACATCCCAAGTTTCACCTCACC
>JALUKJ010000250.1 GCA_027056615.1 Campylobacteraceae bacterium
TTTTTATACTGCTTCTTATGTGTAACACTATTGTAAATGCAGAAGTAGTTAAAATTCCTCCTATTGTTATTAAATCTAAAGAGAATAGCTTAGATAACCCTACTAATATTTTATCAAATCTAAAAAAAGCCATTCTAAAAAATAGAAAATCTAATCAACCATCTAAAGAGGAAGAGGCAAAATCCATTTTAGATATACTAAAAAAATCAATTCCTACTCCAACTAAATCCAAGCCATTACCAAAAAAAATAAGAAAGAAGAAAAAAATTAAAAAAGTACCTAGAAAAAGAATTAAAAAGAAGATACATAAAAGCAAGAGAAAAACCAAAACAAAAGAGGCTAGAAAAAGAATTAAAAAGAAAATTATAAAAAAAACAACTAAAGTAGTAACCTTAAAAACTAAAAAAGTCTCTCAAAAACAAAAACCTTGTATTAAAAAAACTATTTACAAATCAACTAAACCTATTGGATTTGTTAAAACACTTGGTGTTGTAGAAAAATCAGAAGTTTATGAAGTCAATAATTTAGTTATGGATAAAAAAGATAAAATTACTAATGAGGGAATTGCAAATATCTCAACAGCAACCATAGAGACAGATGAGTTAAAGAGTCTTCCTTTTGCTAAACCTATTGAAGTACTTAAAGTTACACAACCATTTGAGGCTTCAGAAGAAAAAAAGTATCTATACTAACTAAGACTTATTTTTTAGAAAAGTGTTAATCTTGCGTCTTTCCAACTCAATATACCACCTCTATAGTAGAGTATTTTATCTTTAGGATAGCCTAATTTAAGTAACTCTTTAACTGCCTTAGAGGCTTCAGGAGAAAATGAACTCTCTCCAAAAATCATAAGTTTTTGTGGATTTTTGAAAAACCATCCATTTCTTATCTTTTTTGCTCCTAAAGTCTTTAAAACCTCTTTTTGATATGGACTCGCTTTTGTTAACATATCATAAGGAAGATTAATTGCACTAGGAATAGTCTCATCTCTATATTTTGAGTTTTTACGTACATCAATTAGAAGACCATCTCTTTTTTTATTTAACTTTTTAACAAACTCTAATAACTCTAACTCTCCAACTGTCTCAACTCCTTTTATCTTCATAGGTTCTATACAATAGGGTGGACATAATGGAGCACTTTTAGAAGCTGACCTCTCAATAGTAATATTGTTATCTAAATGTACTACATCTACAGATTGTAAATTTTCTGTTATATTAATGTAGCTTGGATTATAAGTAGAGTCTACAAGAGATTTAGGGCTATCCTTTTTTTGTGTTAAAAAATTACTATCTTCACAGCTTGTTTTTTGAAATATATTACAACCACTATCTGCATTAAGAGTAATACTAAACAGTGCTACTATAAAAAGATATTTAACCATAAACTACTTCCTTAATAAAGAGGCCTTCATAAGTTCTGATAGAGAGTATGACTTTTCACCCAATTCAAAAGCTAAAACTTTACCACCCTTAGCAATAACAATTGTTAATGGAATTATTCCTGTCCAACCATATTTTTCTTGTAGATAACGATAAAAATCTTTATGAGTATCACCTTGAACAATATAGTAGTTAATGCCATACTTCTTAATAGCCTCTTTTGACTCCTCTACACTATGCTCTTGTGCCTCAATTGCAATAACTTCAAAGGAGTCACCTAACTCTTTTTTTAAGTTAATTAACTGAGGTATCTCTTTTTGACAAAATTCACAATCCCATCCAAAAATTTTTAAAAAAATTGTTTTATTTTCCAGCCCTTTAACATGAAAAGCATTATCTTCAACATCTATCTCTAACTTTGTTCCATCTATTGTTTCAAAAGTATAATCTGCTGTAGTCACTTTATCTATTTTTTTTGTAACCTCTTTATTTATGTTTTTACTAGAAATCATAAAAAAGATGATTCCAATCACTAAAATAAAACCTGAAAATAGTAAAAAACTCCTACTTTTATTCATCAAAAACCTCCAAGGAAACCTCGTCCATAATCTGTGATTTGGACGAGGAAGAATTGGAGGAGCTTGTTATTGTTTAATATTTGCGATTGAGTAAGCATACCCATCTCCTTTCTGTATTGTTTTACAATATTTGTGATTAATACCTTGGATTGTACCTGTATTGATTGTGATATTAAAATTCCCACTAACTCGAACAGCTACTTTTCCAAGATAAGTTCCTATCTTTTTTCCTTTAGTGACGATTGCTTTTACAATGTCGCCTGTTTGAAAACCTTTTACTATTTTAGAGCCTTTAGCTTTTGTTCTTGGAAATCCAAATCTATCCATTCGACACATTTGACGACTTCCTCGACCTTGGGCTTTAACCTCTAAAACACTATTGGTTA
Source organism: Campylobacteraceae bacterium (assembly GCA_027056615.1). Classification (GTDB taxonomy): domain Bacteria; phylum Campylobacterota; class Campylobacteria; order Campylobacterales; family Sulfurovaceae; genus UBA1140. Next base: position 2,347 of record JALUKJ010000250.1, read on the forward strand.
CAATCTTATATTTGTAGTTGTCTCCTATGCACATTGCATCATAATAGTGTTCTTTTGGCAGAGCAACCTCTTTTCTATTAAAATAAGTTTCCCACCCCTCGCCTGTACTTACTTCAAAATCTTTTGCTAATTCTTTCAGTGTATAGGTTCTAGCACTCTGAATAATTGAAGCGTGTTTAGGCGTTTTTCTTGGTTCAAGATGAGTAAAATCTTTTCCAACTTTTTTACCAAATGCTTTAAGAGAAAGATTCCCTTTACTTGTATTGCACTTTCGACAACTAAGTGTTAAATTTTTAACAGAATTTGTACCACCTTTTGAACGAGGAACAATATGTTCAATCTCTTCGCCACGGCTTCCACAATAGGCACATTGGTAATTGTACTTCATAAAGATAAAGTCTCTTAATTTCGTATCTTTAAGTTCGCCATTTTGATACTCTTCTCTACGCAGTTTTTTACCATTTGTCATAGAGCTAGTATCAAATGAGACTCTCTCAACTGTAACTTTTTTTAGTGGAATTAGTTTTGCATATTTTTTAGCAAAGTTAATAACATTATCTGCTCTTGATTTAACACTTGGAGGTAACCAACCATCAGGTCTTACTCTATTATCAAATCTTGCTTCTCTATATCTTGTTTTTCTATTTCGTCTACCTCTTCTTATTGCTCTTCTTGAATCCATTGCTTTTTTAACAGCTTTTCCTCTATGTAGTATTTCTGCAAAGAAGAAGCATTTTA
>JALUKJ010000251.1 GCA_027056615.1 Campylobacteraceae bacterium
TTAATACTCGTGATATTATATTAATAATTTGCTTAAATTCTAATTAATTAGAATTTAAATTTCTATCAATATTTATATAATATTATTAATTCTCACTAAAATTGAGATAAATATTTAAGACATTATGGAGTTAGGAGAGGTAGAGAAGTTAGAGTCAACGCTTAAGGCTCTTTTTGCTTCTATTGCCTACAACAATTTTACCTCAAACGACATTCAAAACTATGAGGGGTTTTATGCAAGTGTGCTTTATGCCTACTTTGCAGGAGCAGGGTTTGACAAGATTATAGCTGAAGATGTTACTAACGATGGTCGAATGGATTTGAGTGTTTTTATTGATGATAAAGTTTATATTTTTGAGTTTAAGGTTGACAAGAGTGGAGCTTTGGAGTAGATAAAAGAGAAGAACTATCAGGCTAAATATATGCATGGGTATAATGAGATTGATATTATTGGTGTAGAGTTTGACAGTCAAGAGCGAAATTTGGTTAGGTATGAGTGGGAGAGGGTGGTATAGTCTCGTTAAAGCTGTATTTAAGTTTTTTAAAAGCACTATTTTATGGGATTTGATTTTTTTCTACCTTTTATTTAAGCTAATATTTGGTAGAATAATTTTGTCAAAATATTGAGTGGATACCGAAAAATAGCTTATTGGTTGCTATTTTGATTTTCCCTTATAGGGTTTGAAACCTTTGAGTTTTTAGGGGTTGATGAGGTTTTACACATTTTGATTTTCCCTTATAGGGTTTGAAACATCGCTTATCCCTTAAATAGTGCTATAGAAGAGTTTATTTTGATTTTCCCTTATAGGGTTTGAAACTAAGATTTTGAATATCATTGATTGATTGATTAAAATTTATTTTGATTTTCCCTTATAGGGTTTGAAACCCTGCAAATAAAACTATCTGACTAACATTTATTAATTTTGATTTTCCCTTATAGGGTTTGAAACAATTTAATTCAACATAAAGATAAGATTTTAAAAGCTATTTTGATTTTCCCTTATAGGGTTTGAAACTTTATATTGTAATGATAATATTTCTTCTTTCCCTTTATTTTGATTTTCCCTTATAGGGTTTGAAACGATACAACTAATCTCACCACTATTATGGGTGCTGATTTTGATTTTCCCTTATAGGGTTTGAAACAAAAATGGTAATGTATTACTTTATTCAAAGAGTAATTTTGATTTTCCCTTATAGGGTTTGAAACATAGAAAAAAACAATATACTCCTATACACTAAAGCCCATTTTGATTTTCCCTTATAGGGTTTGAAACTCTATCAATGAGAGAGCTAAAATCATGCAGAAAATATATTTTGATTTTCCCTTATAGGGTTTGAAACATGAATGGAGAGCCTAACGTTAAAGGAGGTAGAGAATTTTGATTTTCCCTTATAGGGTTTGAAACTTTATGTATCCCTCTGAAGATTGGATAACGTAATGATTTTGATTTTCCCTTATAGGGTTTGAAACTTTTAAAGAATATTCTTGTTTCTGCCATTAATTACTCTATTTTGATTTTCCCTTATAGGGTTTGAAACTAGCTATCTACATCCAAGCCTATCTTGTTGCAGAATTTTGATTTTCCCTTATAGGGTTTGAAACGTTGGGTATGCTTCCTGTATTTTTAAATCTAAATCATTTTGATTTTCCCTTATAGGGTTTGAAACAAAACTATAGCTCTATCATTTGCTAATTCAACACTTATTTTGATTTTCCCTTATAGGGTTTGAAACTTAAATTTGATGAGGTGTGACTTTGTGGGGTTTTATTTTGATTTTCCCTTATAGGGTTTGAAACAGCTTTTAAATAATGCTAATCTTCAAGATATTCTCGATTTTGATTTTCCCTTATAGGGTTTGAAACGTAACAACAATTTTTCCGTCAGTCTCATAGTATAATTTTGATTTTCCCTTATAGGGTTTGAAACAGCTCTACTACTCCTATTTCTATCTCACTACCAATATTTTGATTTTCCCTTATAGGGTTTGAAACCTGACATAGGAACAAGTTGCTTAAGTTCTTTGTTTGTATTTTGATTTTCCCTTATAGGGTTTGAAACTCTGCCTAATGCTACAAATAAGCAAAAACAAGACGAAATTTTGATTTTCCCTTATAGGGTTTGAAACCGAGCAGAATTCAATGAGTTAGCGAGAGCTTTTTATTTTGATTTTCCCTTATAGGGTTTGAAACTAGGGTGTCGAAATATAGTATTTTTTCTATATTTTTGATTACTTGTTTTTGGATTACTTAAAATTTTCACAAAGTACCTATATATGGTGCTTTAAGTAGGATTTTTGTTATCAAAAACTAGAATCTAAAAAACGGTAAAAAGTACCGTTTTTCGACACCCTAGTTTGAAACTCTTTTTCATGGTGTATTATAATAAATTAAATATACTAATTTATTTAATTTTAATATAAGGATGTGACAATGAAAAACTTTGATGGTAACATATTAAAAATTACGATTGAGAATGGCTGTAAAACAGAGATTTAGCTGAGTTTATAAGAAACTATAATCCTCAACCATTGATGGTAGCATAGGGTGCGATTGCTATCGTACCCTATTAATGCTTAACCAACCAAGAAAAAGTCAAACCAGAAGTTATAAAAACAGTCACAGCATAGACTGTCCAAATCAAGGGGAAAACCATTCCTTTTAAGCCATCTACTCCCTCAACTACATGAACTGTCCATATATTTGGTAAAATGACTATTGATAGTGTCATTGACAACACTATAGCTTGAAATACTAATAGAATATTTTTCATACTAAACATCTATTTTTCCTTTTTTTAATCTATAAAATATAATCTGAAACTTTTGACTGAGAAACAACGGTTTTAATAAAAGCTACTGCCTCTAAATGTTCAGGATGATTAGTATACAATTCTAAACCTTCTATATTATCAAATTCGGCAATAATACTCAAATCCATTGCTCTATCCTCTTTAGAGAAGTTCAACCCAACTTCTATACTTTTGAGTGAAGGAACAGTGTCTACTAAAGATTCTAACATCTTTTTAGCTTTTAACAAATTCTCTTGTCTATTCTCATCTTTAAAATCGAACATTACAATATGTTTCACCATAAGATTACTCCTAAAATTCAATATTTATATTTATTCGCGATTATACCAAAAATATGATAGAATTCGACCAGCAACTTAGGTTGATATTAATATTTGGAGATACAATGACAGAAATGGACTATTATGAAATTTTAGAGGTGAGTAGAACGTGTAGTGGTTCTGAACTAAAAAAATCATATCGTAAACTTGCCATGAAGTACCATCCAGACAGAAACCCTGATGATAAAGAGGCAGAAGAGAAGTTTAAACTTCTTAGTGAAGCCTATGAAGTACTGAAAGATGACCAGAAACGTGCCATTTATGACCAGTATGGAAAGGCTGGTCTTGAAGGTCGTGGTATGGGTGGCTTCGGTGGAAGTCAAAATATGGATGATATTATGGATATGTTTAACTCTATGTTCGGTGGAGGTTTTGGAGGAGGTCGTGGACAACGACGACAAGCAAATCAAAAATATAATTTAGATTTTGAAATTGAACTTCCTCTTAAATTTAACGAAGCTGTTTTTGGTTGTGAAAAGAAGATAGATATTAAATATAAAGTTCCTTGTAATGAGTGTAGAGGAACAGGAGCAGAGAATGGAAAACTAGAGACTTGTGACTACTGTAATGGACAAGGTCAAGTAGTTATGAAACAAGGATTTATGTCTTTTGCACAAACTTGTCCTAAGTGTCATGGAGAGGGTCAAAAAGTCTCTGCTAAATGTGGTGCTTGTTCAGGAAGAGGTTATCATGAAGAGCCAGATACTATTACCATTAACATTCCTGCTGGAGTAGATACAGGAAACCGTTTACGCGCACAAGGTTACGGTAATGAAGCCCAAAATGGACAGCGTGGAGACCTATACTTAACCTTTAATGTGGCAGAAGATGAACATTTCATAAGAGATGGTTTAAATATATATATTGAAGTTCCTGTCTTTTTTACTAAAGCAGTATTAGGTGAGACTATTACTATTCCTTCGCTTGATGGTGAACTCGAACTTGACCTTAAAACAGGAACAAAAGATAAAGAGCAATTTGTCTTTAGAGATGAAGGTGTTAAAGATGTTCATGGAGGTGGAAAAGGAAATCTTATTGCCCAAGTAAAAATTGTTTATCCGAAACGACTTAATGATGAGCAAAAAGAGTTATTAATAAAACTTCAAGAGAGTTTTGGAGTAGAGAGCAAGCCACACACTTCAACCTTTGAAAGTACCTTTGAAAAAGTAAAAGGGTGGTTTAAAAAATAGAGGGTTAATTACCCCTCTATATAGTTTTTAAGCTTACGCCCAACTCTTGGGTGCTTTAACTTCTTAATAGCAGAAGACTCAATTTGTCGTACACGCTCACGTGTTACTCTAAGCTCTTTTCCAATCTCTTCAAGAGTTCTATCACTTTCATCTGAAAGTAGACCAAAACGCATTCTTATAACAGCTTTTTCACGCTCATTTAATTGGTCAAGGACTTCATCAATTTGATTATTTAAGTCATCATTAAGAACAGCATCAGAAGGACTTAATGTATTTTTATCTTCGATAAAGTCACCAAATCGTCCATCATCTTCATCGCCAACAGGTGTTTCGAGACTAACAGGCTCTTTAGTAATCTTAATAACATTTTTAACTTTATCAATCGAAAGTCCTACCTCTCTAGCAATAGTTTCCAAATCTGGTTCTTTCCCTTGCTCTTGAAGACCTTTACGAATAATCTTATTGATTCGGTTAATAGTCTCAATCATATGAATAGGAATACGAATTGTACGTGCTTGGTCAGCAATGGCTCTTGATATAGCCTGTCGAATCCACCAAGTAGCATAGGTTGAAAACTTATAACCTTTTTGATACTCAAACTTATCAACGGCTTTCATAAGCCCAATATTCCCCTCTTGAATAAGGTCAAGGAATGGTAACCCACGGTTAGTATAACGCTTCGCAATAGAGACAACTAGACGTAAGTTAGACTTTGCCATTCTTGTTTTTGCAACTTCTGAACGTGCTTTACCACGTCGAATTTGACCTAAAATCTCTGCTAATTTTTCAGGGTCAAGGTCAAAGCTATCTTTACTTGCTTCTCGTGTCTCATAAAGCTTTTTAATCTCAACATAGGTACTAACCATCGTTGTTTCAGGAACAGAATCCATAATATCCTCTTTATCCATCTCAAGAATATTATCTAAAATTTTTGCATGGTTCTCTTTGAGTGAATCATTAAAGAGTGGTAATTTATATTCCAATCTTTTTAACTCTTTTTCAAATCCATCGTCACTCTTGAGTGCTGTCTCCATCGCTTTTACAAGTTCATTAATAAGCTTAGAAGTTGGTCCAAGGTCAATAAGTGCTAACTTTTGTTGTTGCTTTTTGAAAGCAACTTTCATCTGTTCATGAAGAATTTTTTCTTCATCTACATTTCCACTCTCTAAAAGTAAATCAAGTTCATTACGAGCTTTCATCCACTCTTTTTTTGCTTTGTCTAAAGCTTTAAAAGATGCAACAACCTGCTTAACACGTTTATTTGCACCTTTAACTTTTATTGCTGCTTCTTCTGCTTCTGTTTTCTCTTTGTCATCATCTGTATCTTTCTCATCTTCAAAACTTTTAAAAAGCTCTTTAACACGTCGTTCTCGATTTAAAAGAGGCTCTCTATAGTTTAAAATATAGTCAATTAGGTAAGGTACTGAACAGATAGCATCTAAAATAACATCTTCTCCAGCCTCAATTTCTCTACTCAAGAAAACCTCTTCCTCTTTTGTCAAAAGAGGAATCTTACCCATCTCACGTAGATACATACGTACAGGAGAGTCTGAACGACTCCACTCAAGAAGCTCTTTCTCTTTTAAAAAATCAAATCCATCTTCTTCACCTAATTCGACACTTCTCTGTCGTGCTAAATCACGCTTTCTTTTTTCAGAAGTTGAGAGAAATTTTGCATACTCAGAAGATGTAACTATTTTAATTTTATGAGATTTTGAGAGCTTAAGTATTTTACGAGATTGGACAAGAGTTGGTTGTTTCTCAAACTCTTTTGCCAAGTTTTCAAAGGTAATTAGGTCACCTTTTTTACAAGTTTTAAATATCTCTTCTAAATTTTTATTGATGTCTTTTGTAGCCAAGAGGAGGACTCCTTATTAGGATTAATGGTATATATTACAGAATACTATTTTTTTGACATTATACCGAAATTTTTTAAAAAAAAGATATTTAATCTCTATAAATAGTTATATTTAATAGTTTAGATGGTATTTTATCTACAAAAATTTTTAGGGCTAAAAAAATGAAAATAAGAATTTATTATGAAGACACCGACGCTGGTGGAATAGTCTACCATACAAACTACATAAAATACTGTGAAAGAGCAAGGTCAGAGATATTTTTTGCTAAAGGTAAAATACCTACAGATGGTGACAATAGTGGTTTTGTAGTACGTCATATTGATGCAAACTTTTTAGGTATGGCAAAACTTGGTGATATGTTGGAGGTAGAGAGTGAAGTTGTTAAACAAAGAAGTGCTTCTATAGTTTTAAAGCAAACTGTCTTAAAAGACAATCAAAAAATTTTTGAGATGAACATTACACTTGTTTTTATTCGTGATGGTCGACCAAAAAGCATTCCTGAACACTTACAACGGCTATTTGATTAAATAGGAGTAATTTTATCCTAAATATGTTATACTCAAAATAAAAATAGGTATGACTATTGAAACTAAACAATAAAAAACTACTCATATTTGATTTAGATGGAACACTTATAGATAGTTCAGGCGATTTGGCTTTGGCTGTAAACCATACACTTAAGACTCTTAATCTTCCAACTTTTACCCTAGATACTATTCACCATTGGGTAGGAAATGGGGCTGAGACATTGGTTAAACGTGCATTGTCAGGTTCTGCAACTATTGACACTACTTTAGAAGAGAACTATTGGCGAGAAGCACTTAAAATATTTTTAGACTTCTACTCTAAAAACTTAGCTATAGAAACAGTTACTTACCCCAATGTACCAAGCACTTTAGAGACTTTGAAAAATAGAGGATACATACTTGCTATTGTTACAAATAAACCTTACCCTTTTGTAGAGCCTATCTTAAAAAAGATTGGTTTAGATGATTTATTTGAGATTATATTAGGTGGAGACAGTTTAGAGAAGAAAAAACCAGACCCAATGCCTCTGTTTTATGTTTGTAAAAAACTTGCTATATCACCCAATGAGAGTGTGATGATTGGTGACTCTAAAAATGATATTTTAGCCTCAAAGTCGGCTAATATGAACTCTATTGGAGTAACTTATGGCTACAATTATGGAGAGAGTATTGAGCGTTATGAACCAACTGTTGTTTATGATAAATTTGAAGATATTTTAAAGAGTCTATAATGAAAAAAGCAAAAATAGCCATTGTCGGTGGTGGTGTAGCAGGGGTTACTTCTGCCATTTATCTTGCCAAGCTGGGGTTAGAAATTACCCTTTTTGAAAAAGAGTCCAGCTTTGTCTCTGGCCCTCCTTTTTGTCATCTTCATGCAGGAGGAAACCTATATAGAGAGATTTCTGATGAGCAGTGTATTAAACTACTTAAACAGTCTATTGATTTTCTAAAGTTTTATCCTTTTGTAGTGGATTATAGACCAACAGTTATTGCCCTTCCAACTACAGATAAACAGACTCCAAATCAACTTTTACCACGTTTAGAGCTTTTAACCAAAGAGTATAAACAACTTATTCAAAAAGATAGTAGCAATAAAGTATTAGGAGAGCCTAACAACTACTTTAAACTCTATTCAAGAGAAGATTTAGAGAAACTAAAGTTTGAAAAAGCTTCAAGCAAACCAAAAAGTTCCGATGAGTGGATGATAAGTGTTGCTCAAAATATAAATTTTGACAAAGTTCAATTTCCTCTTATTTTAGTACAAGAGTATGGTTTAAACCTCTTTCGTTTAGCTTCAGGTGCAACTTTAATTTTGGAAAAGATGAATAATGTAACCCTAAAAAGAACCACAGAAGTAGATAATATTCAAAAAAAACAAGAGGGTTGGTTAGTAAGCTACTATAACAAACAAGAGAACTTTGATTATATCATCAACTCAGCAGGGTTTAGAACAGGGAAAATAGATGATATGATAGGTGTTCCATGTAAACGCATGGTAGAGTTTAAAGCTGCCTATGTGAGTCATTGGAAGAGTAAAGAGCAGACACTTTTTCCTGAGATTATTTTTCATGGTGAGCGTGGTACACCACAAGGAATGGGACAGTTTACCCCTTACCCTAATGGCTACTTTCAACTACATGGCATGACACATAACATTACCCTTTATGATGACGGTTTAGTTGCTAACACACCTTTAAGTTGTCAACCTCAACTAAAACAGAACTTTATACAAAAGATAGAAAAATCTTGGAACAAAGAGGAGATTGAAGAGCGTACTAAATCGGCTATAGAACATTTAAGCAGATTTATTCCTAACTTTTCAGAAGCAACCGTAGGTTCAAAACCCCTCTTTGGAGCTCAGCAAATACCAGGAGATGACCCAACCTTACGTGTAGCAGAGGTCTCATTTCCAACTAAAGGTTATGCACGGTGTGAAATTGTTAAAGTGTCATCAGTAATTGATATGGTTAGGGCTATTCAAAAAGAGTTGATAAAGCTTGGTTACCTTAATACCAATAATGAAGCTTCTATATCTTTTGATATATTAAGGGAAGAGGAGATTAGCTCTTTGGCTCAAACTCTTTGTGAACAAAGAGAGTATCCTCGCTCTTTGGGATGTAGAAATATTAAGAATGGAGGAAATTAGTTATTTCCCCCTACTTAATTTTATTTTTCTTTCTTAAGTTCAGCTAATTTATCTTCAAGTTCTTTACCTTTAGTAACTACAAAAAATATTTTTTTCTTAAGTTCTTCTCTACTTTTACTAACCTCACTTAGCTTCTCTTCAAGCTCTTTTCCTTTTGTTACTACAAACTTTAGTTTTTTATCTATCTCTTCTTTTTCTAAATTTTTCTGTTCTAATAACTTTTTATTTTTTTGTAGAGCTTTTTTTAACTCCTCTTCACTCTTTTTGTATCTATTTTTCTCTTCCACATTAAGAGAAAGTTTTTTTTGAATCTCCTCTTTTGCTTTCTGTTCCAATAAAAGCTTCTCTTTTACTCTTTTTAACGCATCTGTTTTTACTAAAAGCTTTTGGGTAACCTCTTCTTTTTCTTTTTTTAATCTATTCATAGTTTCACTACTTTCAGAAGATATTTTTGCAAAATAGAAGCTTGTAGGTAAAGCTATTAGTAAAATAACTCCTCCAAGTAGAATTTTATTTGCTAAACCTTTTGACTTTTTGACCTCTTTTTTAGAAGTTACCTTTTTTTCTATAGGCTTCTTTTTTTCTGCTACTTTAGAGTTTTTTTGAGCCGTTACCTCGCATAAACCAACCTACAATGAGTCCAATAAACCCTGCAGCAAGTAGATAGAGTGAAATTTGTATAAGTAAGTAGTTCATTAGTTTGTTCCTTTTTTATTTTTTTCTTTTTATTGTAAATTCAATTCTTCTATCTTCTT
>JALUKJ010000252.1 GCA_027056615.1 Campylobacteraceae bacterium
TTATGTATATTTCTGTGTAGGATTCCATGAGTGGAATTTTAGCACTAATTTACTAATTAGTTTCAATTAGTAATAAAATATTAATTTTTTTATTTTTGATTTATCGTAACATCAGTAATTGATAAAAATAACTAAAATAGTAAAATTCATGTATTAAATAGCAATTACCTTAAGCCGCAATAGTTAGGCTACGACATCTTAACTACCAATTCCTGCAAAGGAAAGTTATAATAATAGCTTATTATAGCTAGTGAGATGAAATTGAAGTAGATAGATTATTATTGTATAATATATTGATAATCATTTTCGATACTTTTGTGATTTCTATTATTTTCTATTGAAAAGGATACTATTCAAACTACAGGATTACGCTTTTTTACAGTTTATGGAGCATGGGGTAGACCTGACATGGCTCCTATGCTTTTTACAGATGCGCTATTCTTAATGATAGAGCTATAAATGTATTTAACAATGGAGAGATGAGTAGAGACTTTACCTATATTGATGATATTGTAAATGGTATTGTTAAGGTTATTGACAATCCTGCACAACCAAATAAAGATTGGAATCCCAAAGAGCCTGATATATCTTCTTCATCTGCACCTTATAGACTATATAACATTGGAAATAATGCTCCTATTTCGCTTATGAAATTTATAGAAACCATTGAAGAGGCACTAGGTAAAAAGGCAAAAAAGAATTTTATGCCCATGCAAGATGGAGATGTTATCTCAACCTATGCTGATGTTAGTGGACTTATAGAAGAGTTTGGTTACAAACCTGATACAACCCTAGCTGAGGGGATTAGAGAGTTTGTTAAGTGGTATAGAGAGTTTTATACTTCTGCATAATAGTCTCTTATGTAGCATGGCTATATGTAATCCTCCTAATTTACATTAGTTGTTACGCCTTCTTGGCACACTCTAACTCTTTATATGTTGAACCATACCAATTTAAGTGTTTTCAAAATAAGGTTTTTAATGCTATTACATGTCTAATTCTGCTATTTTAGCATATTCTTCTTTGATTTGTGGGTGGTGAGATAGTTAACAAAGAGATATTAAAAAGAGTAACCAACTCCTACATAACCTACAGAGCTATCCATTCCAAACTTCATAACCAGAGGGTTCATTTTAACAGAGTTTTTATAGACATCTATAGTAACATCATCTACATCCCATTTTGTGTATTTGTATCCTAGAGTAGCATAGATTCTTGGGCTTAATGTTAACCAACCCCACTTATATGTTTCGGTAAATGGAGTGAAGTATAAACCTGCATTTAACTCTTCAAACATACCATTTACCGAGAACTTAGAATCCATATAATCATTTTTTATATATCCTGTTTGATAAGCAATACTTCCTATACCATATATTGAAACTTTTTCATTTAATGACTTTTGAAGATTAATAGTAGGCCCAATCTTATAGGTCATCATAGATGTTTTTGATTTTTGTAAAAGACCTAGTAAATTTGAAGATGAGTTTTCATTTTCTAATGTAAAATCTTTATTATTATTTGAAGAGTTTGAGGAGTCTGAACTATCTATCCAAGGTATAGATATACCCACCAATAGACCTAAACCTAAAAAGTTGTCTTGATTTTTATGTAGTACATCATAACCAACTTTTATATTTGCATCTAAACCTTTTACACGATAGTCCATAGTTGGAATAGTAAAAGGTGAAGCAGTAGGTATAAGACTATTTCCTTGACCTACTAAGCCATTATAATCTTGTTGAGTCTGTTTTAATGTTTTTGAGTCCATCCACATAAAATCATAACTATAAAAAACCTTTGAACCAGCTACATTGCTATGACGTTCAACAAAAGAGTAGGTATCTATATCACTACTAATAGTACCAGATAGCCCCTCTTGTGTAAAACCACCATTTAGGTTAAAAGTTCCAGAACCATACTGAAATTCCCCTGCTGTTAAAAGTGCTGAAAATGCGATTAACGATAATACTGCTTTTCTCATGATTGTTTCCTTTATAATAGTAGATAATATTTATTATAAGAAAATAAAATTATAAAATTAGCTATTTAGTCTATTTTTATTTAAATTTTATGAGGATGTTGTAGAAATTACTCTTCTCAAGATGGAGTCAGTCGCTACCTTAAAAATCCAAGAAATTTCAAAAAAATTTCTAATTCACAAATATAAACAATATCTTACAAATAAATACTAAAACCATATTTCAAAGGCAATACAAACCCTCTCAAAATTTATGCGACAAATCAATATGAGTTATGCTATCCTTTAATCTTTTTGCTCCACTCATCTAAAGTCTTCTCAAATCCAATCTTAAAACTCTTATAAAACTTTATATTTTTACTCATATATCTCTGCTCTACCCAACCACCATAGTTATGTGGATATAGATAATTTACTTTATCTTGTTTAATATTTTCAGGTATAGGATAGATTGCTCCATCTTTAATAGTACTTAATGCACTGTTAATAGCTCTATAAGCAGAGTTTGATTTGGGTGAAGAGGCTAAGTAGATAACCAGTTGTGAAAGTGAAATTCTAGCCTCTGGGTAGCCTATCATTTTAACAATATTAAGTGTAGAGGAGGCAAGGTTTAAAGCATTAGGGTTGGCATTTCCAATATCTTCACTAGCAAGTATGGCTAAACGCCTTGCAATAAATTCAGCAGGTTCTCCACCATCAACTAAACGAGCTAAATAGTAGATACTAGCATCAATATCAGAGCCTCTTATGGACTTTATCATAGCAGAGGTTAAGTCGTAGTGAGAATCAAGCTCAGAGCTTCCTGCTTGTAGAGCATGGGGGCGAATGGATTTTAACATATTAAGAGTAACTTCATCTCCTAAAGCCATAGCAGATTCTAAAAGATTTAACATAGCACGAACATCACCTGAAGATGAACTAACTAAAAATGCTTGTACCTCTTGTGAAAGTTCTACACTCTCTTTTTTAATAATGCTTTGAAGGTGTTTTTGTAGAGCTAGGTTATCTACCTGTTTTAGCTCAAATAGGTGAGAACGAGAACGCATGGCAGAGGTGAGTGAATAGTAGGGGTTTTCAGTAGATGCACCAATAATCAGAGCAGAGTTATTTTCCATAAATGGAAGTAGTACCTCTTGTTGATTTTTAGAGAGTCGGTGAACTTCATCTATAAAAACAAGAGGCTTCTCTAAAGCATTTGCATACTCTTTAAAAATCTTTCGTAACTCATCTATTTTAAGTGTGGTAGCATTTAGCTCAAAAAATGGTCGCTTTAATACTTTAGCAATAACTCTTGCTAAAGTTGTCTTTCCACATCCTGTAGGACCATATAGAAAAGAGTGCATTAGAGCATTTTTTTCAATAAGAGTTCTAAAAACAGCCCCTTGTGCTAAGAGGTGTTCTTGTCCAATAATTTTATTAAGAGTAGAGGGTCGGTACTTTTGTGCCAAAGACACAACTATTTCCTATTTTTCTTATTTGGGTTATTTCTGTTAGAGTTTTTCTGTTTAATCTCTTTGAGTCTCTTTTTCTCTGCTGATTCTGCTCGTCTTTTTTGCTCTTGGGTCTGATTTTTTTTCTTTTCACGTAGACGATGGGCTCTTAATCTATCTTCTTCCTCTTTCTTCTCTTGTTCTTCTATTTGGCGTATCATCTTTAGGTATTTATGCAAATCATCATACTCTCGACGAGTAAAGAAACGGGTTTTTCCTGTAGGAAGATTATTAAGTTGAATACCTCCAAACTCTACTCTTTTTAAGTCAAGAACATTAGCATCAAAGTGTCCAAAGAAACGGCGTAATTCACGGTTTTTACCTTCGTTAATAGTTACTCTAAGCTTAGTAAAGTGTGTAGAGACTCCACGTACCTCATAGTGAACAAAAGGGGCAAACTCCATACTATAAATTTTTGATTTCTCATGTCCACCTGTTCGTGCGTCATCAAGTACTAATCCCTCTTTCATAGCTTGTTCCATCTCTGCTGTTAAGGGTTTGTCAATTTTTATGTTATATGTACGGTCAAGTCCACTATTCATCATTACTTCGGCAACTTTTGGTGAGTCTGTCAATAGTAGAAGTCCTTCAGAGGCAAAGTCAAGCCGTCCAATAGGAATAAAGTGTCTAAATTTTCCAGGAAGAAGATGGTAGATTGTGGTTCGACCACGGTCATCTTTTTTTGTTACAAGAGAGCCTTTTGGTTTGTTAAAAACAACCATAGTAAGCTCGGTTCTCTCTTTGACATGAAGTCCACGAACAGAGACTTGGTCTCCCTCTTGTACCTCATAGCCAAAATTGTGCATTTTTACTTTGTTAACGGTTACATCACCAGCTTCAATTAAAGCATCTGCCTCACGACGTGAATACTTTGAGTTGTGTGAAATATATTTATTTAATCTCATTAATTTATCTTTTATGTTTATTAATGAGATTATAACACATTAAACTAGATTATACCACAAACAAGTTTTGTAACAGTAAACCCACCAATAACAAGCCAAATAAACATACCCAAAGCAGTATATACAGGAGCTAAACCTAAACCTTTAAACTTAGCAAAACGTGTTCCCATACCAAGAGCTGTCATTGCCATTGTAAGTAAAAAGGTATCAACAATGTTAATATTGTTAACAATACTTTCAGGTACTAAATGAAATGAATTAAATGCAGCCACACCAATAAAGTAGACAGCAAACCAAGGAATTACCAACTTAACATCTGCACCTTCTCCACCATCTTTTTTAGCTTGATAACTAAGGTATAGACCAAGGATAATTAGCATAGGAGCAATCATAATAACTCTTGTCATTTTAACAATAACAGCAGAGTTTGCCATCTCTACAGGAGCATTAGGAATAGAGGCAGGAACAGCAACAACTTGTGCAACTTCGTGAATAGTTCCCCCAACATAAATACCAAATTCACGTGCTGTCATATGAAGAAAACCTGTTGCATGTTCAATAATAGCAGTGTAAAGCACAGGATATAAAAACATAGAGATAGTACCAAAAAGAACAACCATAGAGACAGCAATAGCTGTTTTATGCTCTTCTGCTTTCAGTACAGGCTCTGTTGCTAAAACAGCAGCAGCACCACAAACCGAAGCCCCAGAAGCTGTTAACATTGAGGTGTCTTTCTCCATACCAAAGATTTTACTACCTAACCATGTTCCAAGTACAAATGTTGTTGAGAGCATAATTAGTGAGACTAAAAAGCCTTCAGCTCCAACTTCCATAATCTGTTGAAAGGTGATTCTAAATCCATAAATAACAATAGCAAAACGTAAAATCTTTTTTCCTGAGAAAGTAATTCCACTCTCCCAAGCAGTTGGTAGTTTGTTGTGAAGTGTATTTGCATAGAAAATACCCATAACAATACCAATAACAAGAGGTGAAAGTCCCAACTTATGAATTGGAGCTAACCCTGCAATATAAGTAGCAGCAGCTGCAAAGATAGCAACAAACAGAATACCACTAAGAGTACCTGCACGTTTTTCTGGTGAAAAAGCCATAATTTTCCTTTAAATTCAATTTTTTTGATTATATTCTTGAAAGTATACTATTTTTTTGATAATATTAAAAATAAATTGAATTGATAATATAAATAAAGATTATTTAGGAGTATAAAAGTGGCATTTAATTATGCAGTAGTTTTAACAGGTGGAATAGCAACAGGAAAGAGTACGGTAGCAAAAATATTTAAAGAGTTTGGTTTTAAGATTATTGACGCTGATAAGATAGCTCATAAAACATTAGATAAGAGTCAAGATAAGATTATTGAACTATTTGGTAAAGAGTATGTTTCTAATGAAAAGGTTGATAGAAAAGCATTGGGTAGATTGATTTTTACCAATAAAGATAAAAAACTAAAACTAGAAAATCTACTTCATCCTCTTATTTTTTCTGAAATTGAAAATCAATCTATAGAGCTTGATATAGAAAAAAAGACATATTTGGTAGATATACCTCTCTTTTTTGAGAGTAATCGTTATCCTATTAAAAGGAGTATTGTTGTCTATATTCCTAAAGAGTTACAACTTCAACGCCTTATGAAAAGAGATGGAACAACTAAAGAGGAGGCACTACAACGAATCAATGCTCAACTTCCTATTGAGCAGAAGAGACAAAGAGCAACATATATTATAGATAACCAAAAAGACCTAGAAGCTCTTCAGCAGGAGTGTGTTATATTAAAGTATAGAATTATAAGGGAGAGTTAATGTTTTTACGTCTTTTATTGGTTTTTATATTGGGAAATAGTTATTTACTAGCTGATGATTTTATAACTATGGCAGATAAGGTTATTATTAAAAAATCAACACGTATACTCTATCTTTCTCAAAATGGGGAAATTTACCAAAAGTATCATGTCAGTTTAGGTCAAGTTCCAGTAGGAGCTAAAGAGGTTGAGGGTGATATGAAGACTCCAGAGGGGGTATATTTACTTGATTGGAGACAAGAGAGTAATCAGTACTATAAATCTTTACATGTCTCTTACCCCAATACTAAAGATATAGCACATGCAAAAGAGTTAGGGATAAATGCTGGAGGAATGATAATGATTCATGGAACACCACCTTCTTGGTCACTCTCTCCTTATGGAGATTGGATGAATGTACTTATTGATTGGACACATGGATGTATTGCAATGACAAACGATGATATAGAAGAGGTGTGGGAACAGACTAAAAATGGAACAATAGTAGTTATTGTTCCATAGAATAAATATTATTTGGGTGTAAATATGTTAGTAATAATAATGCCATTGAATTAAGGAATCAATGTCTGAAATCTGTAGGTTCGATTTTATCGAACGTCAAAACCAAATACCATAAATAAAACGATATTTATAGAAATTGAATTTTAATATCACGTTCGATGAAATCGAACCTACAGTATTTGGGCTTAATTCATTGGCATTGGTCTAAACACACCGTTTCCGAAAATTAAATATTGCATATACCGAACCGACGGATTTAGCCGTTAATTTAAGTTACTTCTTTTTAGGTGTTACATACATATTAACGTAACGACCGTCACGTTTTGCACCTTGTTCTAGTACTCCGACATCTTCAAGCATAGGCCATACACGGTTAAGAACATCAACACCCCATTCAGGGTTTGCCATCTCTCTACCACGTAAGAAGACTCTTAGTTTTACATGTTTTCCAGCTTCTAAAAACTCTCGTGCATGTTTAACTTTGTAGGCAATGTCACCATCGGCAATTTTACAAGAGAATTTAACCTCTTTTACATCAATGATTTTTTGGTTCTTTCGTGCCTCTTTTTTCTTCTTTTCTTGCTCATACTTAAACTTACCGTAGTCCATAATCTTGGCAACAGGAGGTTTCGCATTGGGAGACACAAGAACTAAATCTAGTCCTTTACTATCTGCGATTTGAAGTGCTTCATCACGAGAAATTATTCCCATTTGTTCACCCTCGTCACCTAAAACTCGGAGTTCTCTATCACGAATCTTATCATTCATAATAGTGTCATCTGGCTTTTTTCTACCTCTGTTGTTTCTGTTGTTTTGTCTACTCAAATTTTACCTTCGTTAAGTTGTTGAGATAATTTTACCATAAATTCATCAAAAGAAAGATTATATTGCTCTTTTGCTCTTCTATCACGTATTGCAACACTGTTATTTTCAACCTCTTCATCACCTACAATAACCACATAAGGAACTCTCTGTTTCTCTGCTGTTCTAATTCTTTTGTTAAGTGAATCATTTTTATCAAAAATTTCACAATCAATATCAAGGTCAATAAGTTGATTTTTAAGCTCTTTTGCATAGGCTACATGACTCTCTGAAATTGGTACAAAAATAATCTGAGTAGGTGCAATAAAGAGTGGAAACTCTCCAGCGTAGTGTTCGGTTAAAATCCCAATAAAACGCTCAAATGAACCTAAAATAGCACGGTGAATCATAACAGGAGTATGACGATCATTGTCTTCACCTACATACTCTACATTAAAACGTTCAGGCAGGTTAAAGTCAACCTGTACAGTTCCACACTGCCACTTTCGTCCAATGGCATCTGTAATTTTAATATCAATTTTTGGTCCATAAAATGCACCACCACCCTCATCAATAGTAAATGGTAGATTATTTTCATTAAGAGCATCTTTAAGTCCTTGTGTTGCAAGTTCCCAAACATCATCATCTCCAATTGCCTTTTGGGGTTTAGTTGCTACCTCCATGCTGTATTCAAACCCAAAGAGTTTCATAACAGAATCAACAAACTCAACAATATCAATTACTTCACTAGCAATTTGCTCTGGAGTACAGAAGATATGAGCATCATCTTGTGTAAACTCTCTTACTCTTAAAAGACCATGCAATACACCTGACTTTTCATGACGGTGAACTACACCATACTCATAATATTTAAGAGGTAAATCACGGTAAGATTTTCCACTTTGTTTAAAAATCTGAATATGACCAATACAGTTCATAGGCTTAATCCCATACTCCTGTTCGTCAATAGTAGTAAGGTACATATTTTCACCATAACAAGCATAGTGACCAGAGGTTCGCCACATATCAGCTTTTAAAATCTCTGGACCTCGTACAGGTTCATAACCTCTTTTTCGGTGAGCTTTGTGTAAAATGTTCTCTAGTTTATAACGTAGGCGTGAACCTTTTGGCATCCAAAATGGTAATCCTGCTCCACTCTCTTCATTGAACATAAAGAGTTCCATCTCTGCCCCAATCTTTCTGTGGTCACGTTTTTTAGCCTCTTCCATCATTTTGATATAATCTTTTAGTGACTCTTTGTCAGCAAAAGCAATCCCATAGATACGAGTCAACATCTCTTTTGTCTCATCACCACCAAGGTAAGCACCTGCTACACGTGTAAGTTTAAAGTTGTGTAAAAATCTAAGAGCAGGAACATGAGGTCCTTGACAGAGGTCTTCAAAATCACCTTGTTTATAGATAAAGACCACTTCATCAGGAATTCTTGTAAGTACTGCTTGTTTTAAATCATCATTAGTAAACTTTTCAATAGCCTCCTCTTTAGTTATCTCATACTTTTCAATTTTGTACTTCTTCTTGATGAGTTCTTTCATCTTCTTTTCGATTTTCTTTAAATCTTCTTCACCAATCTTCTCATCAACTTTAAAATCATAATAGAACCCTTCATCTACAGTTGGTCCTACAAAAAACTTAGCATTGGTATAAAGCTCTGTAATAGCTTGTGCCATAAGGTGTGCTGTAGAGTGTCTAATAATCTCTAATGCTTCAGGTGAGTTATCATACTCAATCGCTTGTGCCTCAATATTTTCATCTGCACTCTGTGTATCTATAATATTTCCAAGGTTATCAATATAACCAATTAAATTTTCACTCAAAATTAACCTTTTTATCTTCCATAATACGTAATGGAAGATGATTTTTTAATGGAGATATTATATCTCTTTAGACTTAATCAAAATAAAAAATATATTTATCTAAATTACTACTTTTACTATAATTAAGTTAGGTTATAATATAATTATTAATATATAAAATTAAGGATTAATAAATGTTTCATGTTTTTAAAAAAGTAGTAGTTTTAATAAATGATATTGAGAAGATAGATGATTTGCTT
>JALUKJ010000253.1 GCA_027056615.1 Campylobacteraceae bacterium
TATTTTAGGTAATAGTATTAATTACGAATTCCCAAATACAAATATTGTTGAAGACTCAGATATTATTATTGTTCAAGAAGAAAAGATGAAAAAAAATAAAGAGACTCCTTTTCAAAATTTAAAACTATATCTCAAAATAAACAGCTCTAAACCACTCTACTATCAAGGAGAAGGTATAGAAGTAAGCTTTTTAAATGATATAACTATTGTAAAAAATTACAAACAAGATATGATGATTACAGGTATGTCAACTATTAAAGATGGTTATTATGATATGGAAGATAAACATTTTACTTTAGATAAAAGTTATATCTATTTTGCAGGAGATATAAAAAAACCACTACTTGATATTAAAGCAAAATATATAAAAGACCAATATACTATTCATATCTTTATATCGGGTACATCAGAAGAGCCAATTATTAACTTTAACTCTGACCCATATTTAAGTCAACAGGATATTCTTTCACTTATTCTTTTTGATGAGACAGGAACAAGCAATGGAAAAGGGGCAGAAGTTTATACACTTCTTGGTGGAGCATTTGCAAAAGGACTTATGAAAAGTTTAGGTATTAATATTGACCACTTTGCATTAGGTATAGATGATAATGACCAACTATCACTAGAGGTTGGAAGTAAAATATCTAAAAATGTATCTTTAATATATCTTAATCAAGATGGACTAAATGGAGCAAAAGTGAAGGTTGAACATGGTAAACGTTTTGAGACTGATATTATTATTATGCCACCTAATACATCAAGTATTGAGTTTCTTTATAAAAATGACCATTAAAAACAGATACTACTTTGGGCTTTTAAATAGTAGTTTTCAGTTTGTCTTTAGAGATGCCAAACAGTATTGGGGGATGGAAGATTTTATGAATATTAAACAAACACCCATCTACAATTGGGCAAATTTCTCTACTTTTATGGTCAATTTTACTCATGGATTGAGTCAAAATTCTACCATGAAAGAGATGGGTATACTTGATTTGAACAAAAATTTTCTCGCAATCCTCTTCCATAATCTATGATTTGGGAGAGTGAGGTTCACTTCTACATATATTATTAAAAGTTATTATTGATATAAATCGAGATAATAGCTTTTAGCGACTAATAACCCTCTTTAAATCAAAAAAAACCTCTTTTTTAAAAGAGGGATTCTTTAATAAGAAGTTAGGATGATAGGTAGGAATAATACTGTAACCATCTTTTTTAATTACCGTACCTCTTATATTTTTTAACTCCGTAAGGTCGTTTGTTAAATACTGGTAGGCTCTATCTCCAAAGGTAACAATAACTTTAGGTTTTACTAACTCAATCTCTTTAAAAAGATAGGCTTTACAGGTATGAAACTCACTCTCATGAACCTCTTTAGTTAGTAGAGGGTGACACTTTAGCAGATTTGTAATGTAGACTTGCTCTCGTGAGAGATTTAGAACTTTCTCTATCATAGCTGTTAACATCTCTCCACCTCTTCCTAAAAAGATTGCTCCTGCGTTGTCTTCTATCTCTAGTGGTACATCTCCAATAAACATAATATCAGCTTGTGAATTTCCCTCTCCAAAGACTACATGATTACGACCTTTACTTAAAGAGCATAGGTGACAGTTTTGTGCCTGTTTTTTTAAACCTTGTAGAGAGTTTGGTAGCTCTAAAAGTTCTCTATCTTCTTTAGAATAGGGCTTTTCACTGGTGTATTTGTAACCTAGATTTTTTAGTTGGTAGAGCTGTTTTAGAAGAAGTGCATTATATATGTTTTTCATTAAATCTCTTTTTTACCATTTATCCAAACATTTGAAACCTCTTTTGTATGTAAAATAGTCTGTAGTGCAATACTCTCTAAAGAGGAGGGTTTTGCAGGTAGGGTTACTAATGCAAAGTCTGCATCTTTTCCAACTTCTATTTTTCCTGAATTTAGAGCGAATACCTCAGCAGGTTTAGAGGTAATAGAGGCAATAAATAGTAAAGCTAATTTTTCAAGTGAACCCAAATGGTGAAGCATTAGTCCAGCTCTTAGTTCCTCAAGAATATTTAGTGAATTATTAGAACTTAGACCATCAGTGGCTATGGTAAATGGAATATTGAGTTCTATTAAGGTTTCAATAGGAAGTCGTCCACATCCAAGAAGTCGATTTGAGCGAGGGCAATGAGCAATAGAGTGACCTTTTTTTGCTAAATATTGAAGCTCCTCATTGTTGGCTTGTACTACATGTACAAAGTGGGTGGGAATATCATCAAAACTTTCTAAAAATTCATTTATTTTAGTTACAGATTTGAAGCTGTTAAAGAATTTTTGAAAAAATGGTAGAAATTCACCTGAGTCATCTTCTAACCATTGTCGTTCAGCTTGTGATTCTAAAAAGTGAGCAGTAATTGGTAAGTTTTCTGTTTTAGCAACATTAATAGCTCGTTTTAGAACTATAGGGTGAACAGAGTATGGTGAGTGAATGGCAATAGCAGGTGTAACTCCTTGGTTACTATATTTTTTAGACTCATCTAAACGCTCTAAAAAGTCACCGTATAACATATCTACTATGGAGGGATTTGAACCTATAAGTTCATTAAAAAATATAACCTTTTGGGGTGTTTTAGTGCAGACCTCAAGCTCTAAGCCAAAAGAGGAGATAGCTCCAAATGTAGTAATACCTGACTTCATCATGTTTTGACACTCTTGCATCATCATTTCATTATCACACGCTCCCATAAGCTCTTCTCTGTTTTTAATGACAGAGTCTAACCATGGCATAAAGCTACCATATTGTAGGGTTGTTTTGTTTGCAGAGAACTCTAAATGGACATGTGTATTTATAAAACCTGGGTATAGTACAGAGTTCTCTTTAGTCTCTTCAACTGTTGCTTGTGGGTAGTTTTTTTGTAGATTTTCTATAGTGTCAATGGCTTTAATTTTTTTATCAAATGCTACTGCTAGGTTTTCTTGGAATTTACCGTTTATATAAATATAGTTTGGATTAATAATGGTCATTTGTAGTTCCGATTTTTTTAGAAAATTATACTACAATAAGCATCTACTCAAAATT
>JALUKJ010000254.1 GCA_027056615.1 Campylobacteraceae bacterium
ATAGATTACATAAAGAGTTAATAAAAAGAGTATAGTGCTTCCTATAGGACCAGAGAAAATCTTAGATATAAATGGATATTTTTTAGAAAGTTCTTCTTTTACCTCATTAAAATTAGTAGAGGGATTATTTGGTTCTTCTTTAGAGCTACCTAACTGTTTTATCTTATGATAATTGGTAATATACATATTTTCATCACCTTGAAGCTCTTTTACCATCTGATTTTTCTTCTTCTCCCAACTATCAACAGGGTCAAGATTGTTCCATGCTATAAACATCTTCTCTTGAGGTTTACTAATACTTAGCCCATAACGGTCACGCATATAGAAGTAGGTACGTGCAATATCTCCACGAACGGCAGGTCTAGGTTCTGCTCTTTTATCTGAAAAAGATATCTCCATATCGACCTTACCATAAAGACGTTTTTCACCCTCTATCATTCCATATTTAAAATTACTTCTGTCACCATTTATCTCTCCTATTGCAGGAACAAGATTATGCATGTCAGCTTCCATCTGCTTAAACTTATTATTTTTGTTTCTACAGGTCATTCGCCCACCATTTTGCCAACAGTGTAACTGATGCCCAAAGTGCCAAGCAGGAACAATATGCTCCCACTCTATTCTCTTAGAGCGATTTTTGTTTTTACGATAGTGAAAGCCACATGTTTTTGGTAGAGGTATAAGCTTCTTCTCTTTTATAATATAATCACAGTTTGAGTAAAATGCTTTTTGATGGTTAGGATAGATTTTTGTTGCAAGTAGTCGTTTTGACTTTCCAAAAGAGTAACGTTCTGATTTGGCTGAAAAGATTTCATCATCAATAGAAGCAACATCTTCATTAAAGAGGTCTCCATCTTGTTCCATATAATACTCATGATTATTAACAATTATTTTTTTAAGAACTTCTCCTGCTTTGGAGTTAAAAAATGTATTAACATCATTGGTACTAAAGAACTGTTGTGGTTTATAATCTTCGTAATCATCTTGGGCGAAAAGTGTTAAAGTAGATAAAACTATAAAAATATAGATAATTCTCATTTTGTTTCCTATTTCCTAATTTTTGATATTGAATTATAGTATCTTTTTACTCCAATTTCAATTTTTTCTAATACAATATCTTTTTAAATAACATCAAGGATAAAATATGAAAAAGATAATATCTATAGCACTTTTGGCTACTGTACCAATATTACTTGTAGCTAAAAACCCAAAAGTTTATAAAGAAGCAATTCAAACTTGTTCAGCCTTTAATGACATGAAACATAAGAACAATACAAACAGCGTAAAATTAAAAGTTGGAAAATCTTATCGAATAATACAAGAGAGAAAAGGACAAATTTTAACACTAATAGAGGGGGAACGTATTGCTCAACGTTGGGTAGACAAAGAGTGTTTTGAAAAAGGTAAAAAAGAAGTCAAATTAGAGCCTAAAATATCTAAAGCGACTTCTAAACAGAACCTTTTAGCTCTAAGTTGGCAAAATGCTTTCTGTCAAACACATCAATACAAAAAAGAGTGTAAGTCAATGGACAGTAAATTTTTTGGAGCATTTGAGTTTGTATTACACGGTCTTTGGCCTCAACCTAGAAACAATCAGTATTGTAATGTTAGTAAAAAACAAGTTGGTACAGATAAAAATAAACAGTGGTATAGACTTGATAAATTAGATTTAAAATCAAATACAAGAGATGAACTATCTAAATATATGCCAGGTTATAACTCTAATCTTCATCGTCATGAATGGATAAAACATGGAACTTGCTATGGAACTTCTGCTAATGAGTATTATAGCGATGCTATCTCTCTACTAAAACAAGTTAACAGCTCAAAAGTACAACAATACTTTAAACAACATATTGGAAAAGTAGTAGCTTTAAAAAATATAAGAGATGTTTTTGACAAAGAGTTTGGAAATGGTGCAGGGAAACATGTAACTATGAACTGTAGAGGTGGATTAGTAACTGAATTATGGTTACATATTGGAAATGGTTCAACTAAACTATCAGAGCTATTAAAAAAGGGTGAAACACCAAGAAGCCGATGTCAAAAAGGGCGTGTTGATGCTGTAGGATTCTAGGGTGCGATTTCCATCGCACCAATTAAAATTACGCAGGTCTAGCCTCAGAAAAAATCTGTGTAGCTTTTTGAACATGGAAATTAAGTCCAATCTCTTTTTCGCTACAACCAAGAGCAAGAGCAACCATTTGTGGCATGTGTAGAACTGGTAGTTCTACATCTCTACCTATTACTTTCCCAACACTATCTTGATATGTATCCATTTTTAAGTGACAAAGTGGACAAGGTGTTACCATCATATCTGCATTGTTATCAATGGCATCTACCATAGCATTACCTGCTAATACTTCACTTGTATGATTAGCTTGAAGCTCTACATGGAATCCACAACACTTATTTTTGTGGTCATAGTCTACAGGGTTACCTTCTAGTGCATCAATTAAGCTATCTAATGAAGTAGGATTGTATGAGTTTTCATTACCATTACTTGCACCATGAAGCTCACTAGGACGAATATTGTGACAACCATAGAATGGTGCAATATTAAAGGCTGAAAGAGGTGTTGTTACTTTATTTTTAATATTATCTAATCCATAATCATCTATTAAAGTATATAAGAAGTGTTTAATTTCAGATGTACCTTTATACTCTAAACCAACTTCTCTAAGTTTTTCATTGACTCTTGCTCTTAGCTCTGGGTCTTTATCTAGGGCATGTTTTGTCATTTGTGAATTAAGCTGACAAGTATTACAAATAGTAATCATAGTCAAACCTAACTTCTCTGCATAACAGATATTACGTGCATTTAAAACATGTGCTAGAAACTCATCAAAATCTTGTAGGTGAGACGCTCCACAACATGAAGCCTCTTCTAAAATAGTAATTTTGATACCTAATTTATCAGCTACTGCAAGTGTAGATGACAATAACTCTGGTGTTGATTGTTTTGCTGTACACCCAGTAAAGAGTGCATAGTGTAATTGTTCGCTCATCATTTTCTCCTTACAGCTTATTGGTTTGTGAA